>NVSA01000025.1 GCA_002401045.1 Paracoccaceae bacterium | reverse complement strand
AACGGCCTTTGTCCTCTGGGATCAGGCGTTTGTTTTCAGTGCGCACATATTCGCGGGTTTGGATCGTTGTCACGATAGAGGCATAGGTTGACGGGCGCCCAATGCCTAATTCTTCCATGCGTTTGACCAAGGATGCCTCGGTATAACGCGGTGGTGGTTGGGTAAAATGCTGCTCTGGGCTGACAAGATTCTTGTCGGTTTTGTCGCCTGCGGTTAATTGCGGCAACCGCTTGTCATTGTCGTCAACAACTTTGTCATCGCGGCCTTCTTCGTAGACTTTCAAAAAGCCTTCAAACACCACAACCTGACCTGTGGCACGCAGGCCGATTTGACCATCTTGTGAGGTAATATCAACGGTCGTGCGTTCCAGTTTTGCGCTAGACATTTGGCTGGCAATGGTACGTTTCCAAATCAGATCGTAAAGTCTGCGCTGATCTGCCTCTAGGCGCGACAGGCTGTCAGGCTTGGCGGTCATGTCCGTAGGGCGAATACATTCGTGCGCCTCTTGGGCGTTTTTCGCCTTATTTTTATACATACGCGGTTCTTTGGGGATGAAATCAGCGCCGTAAAAATCGGTGATTGCGGCGCGGGCGGCTTGTATCGCTTCGGGGGCCATATCAATGCCGTCTGTCCGCATGTAAGTGATGTAGCCTGCTTCATATAAACGCTGGGCAGTCGACATTGTTTGACGTGCGCCAAAGCCGAATTTGCGGCTGGCCTCTTGCTGTAAGGTCGATGTCATGAACGGTGCGCTAGGGTTGCGGATGGCAGGTTTTGCCTCAACATTGGCAACACTTAGATCGCGCGATGTGATCGCTTGAACGGCCAATTCTGCCGCTGTTTCATTCTCAATATCGAATTTTTCAAGCTTCTTGCCTGCCAAACTACGCAGGTTTGCATCAAAGTTTTGACCTCGCGGGGTTTGCAGGTTTACTTTGACCGACCAGTATTCGCGGTTCTTAAACGCTTCAATTTCCATCTCGCGCTCAACGATCAGGCGCAAAGTGACGGATTGCACACGGCCTGCGGATTTAGCACCAGGCAATTTGCGCCATAAAACAGGTGAAAGATTAAAGCCCACCAAATAGTCTAACGCGCGGCGTGCCAGATAGGCATCCACCAAATCTTGGTCGACTTTGCGCGGATTTTTCATCGCTTCGGTCACGGCCGATTTGGTAATCGCGTTGAACACCACACGGCTGACGGGCGTTGATTTCTTAATGATTTTACGTTGTCGAAGGACTTCTTCTAGGTGCCATGAAATGGCTTCACCTTCGCGGTCAGGGTCGGTCGCGAGGATCAGATTGTTGTCTTCCTTTAGCGCGTCGGCAATGGCCTTGAGATGCTTTTTGCTGTCGCTGCCAACTTCCCATATCATTTCAAATTCGTTGTCTGTGTCAACGGAACCATTTTTTGACGGCAAATCGCGGACGTGACCGTAAGAGGCTAAAACGGTGTAATCATCGCCTAGGTATTTATTGATGGTTTTGGCTTTGGCGGGGGATTCTACAACGACTACAGGCATTCAATTTCCTTGCGAATAACGGGTGTTCCGTGGGCGCAATAGATGTGGCGGCATTGGGGGGATTGTCAATGGGCTGTTTTTCAATCGTCTAAAATTCAGGCGGATTGCGACGATTTAGTTGGCTTTTGAAAGTAATCCCCCTGGTTGGCGCTCAATGCGGCCCTGTAGTTCGAGGTCAACCAAAGAGCGCGACACCGTACATGCAGGCAGGCCGCTGTCGCGGATCACCACATCTTCGGGTACGGCGGACGCGCCGAGTAATTCCAAGATTGCATCGGATACCAAGCGGTTTGATTTTGGTTTCAGCGCGGTAGTGTCGACGGTGATGGCGGGCGATACTGCGGGGGTGGCTCTAAGGCTGGTTTCAGGGATCGGGGACAGGGCTTCGATCACGTCTTTGGCGGATCGTACTAATGTTGCGCCGTCACGTAGCAAAAAATTGCACCCTGCGGCGCGGCCATCAAAGGGGTGACCCGGTACGGCCATGACATCGCGCCCAATATCAAGCGCTTGGCGTGCAGTGATCAGACTGCCTGATCGTGCGGCGGCCTCCATCACGATGGTGGCTTGGGTCATGCCTGCCACAATGCGGTTACGGATTGGAAAGTTACGGGCTTGGGGCGCAAGCCCTGCGGGTTGTTCGCTGATAATGACACCGTTTTCGGGGATGTCTTGATACAGCTGGGCGTTTTCTTTGGGATAAACCACATCAACGCCACCCGCCATAACGGCAATGGTGCCTTTTTTCAGGCTGGCTTTATGGGCCGAGGCATCAATGCCGCGTGCCAGACCTGACACGACGGTATAGCCTGCCTCAGATAATTGTTCGGCCAATAAGTAAGTCATGCGAGTGCCTAAGCTGGATGCATTGCGCGCCCCAATGATGGCGATACTGGGTTTGCGCAAAACAGATGTTTTGCCTTTGGCCCATAAAAACGCAGGGGCATCGGGGGTTTCCATTAAGAGCGGCGGATAGGCTGGGGTACCGTGCCAAATCGGGTGCAGGCCTAGACGTTGGGCTTGTGATAATTCAGCCTCGGCTATATTTATCGGGCAGATTTTATATTTTGGCACACCTGCCTTGGCGGCAACCTCGGGCAGGGCGGCGAGCGCGGCGGTCGCGGTGCCGTGTTCAGCCAGCAGACGGTGGAAGGTTGCAGGTCCCACACGCCTTGATCGTATCAGACGGATCCAGTCGATCATTTCGGTTTGGGTCTTGGGCGGGGCATTCAGGGGCAGGGCAGCTTGTGTCATCTGCCCAGTTTTGCAGGTCTTGGTTAACAGATGATGAATCCCCGTCTGGGGGCGCAGATTTAAGGCTTCGGGTCTTTTTGTCTATGAATTGTTTTAGGCGGCTAGGGCGCGTAGGGCTTTGAGCGCTGTGTCGTGCCATGGCGTGTTGCACCAAATTAACAGGCGTCAGAGTCCCATCGGCCAGCATATGTCCAAGATAGCCCCGCGCCATGCTGGTTTTTATCTCGGTTGCTTTGGCCAATGCCGCAGGTGTGCAACTGCCGTGCAAATGCGACAAATAAATCGCCCAAAACCGTGCGGGGTTGGGAATGGCGGTTGCGGCGGGCGGCAATAAGCTGGCGACAGCTTTTATTGGAAGTGCGGGCAAGGCCAGTACGCTCGTTAAGCCTGCGGTGAATGCGCGGCGGTTCATTTGGGTCCTTGTTCTGGCGATGGGGCCGTTACAGGGGCTTCATCTCGAATAGCGTCTGTTTCGGTGTCGTCTTGGGTCAAATAGGATTTGATATCTTCCAGCTTTTTGGAAACCATGCCTTTGTCTGTTTTACCGCGCATTTTAGTCAACCGCTTTGAGATACCCGAAGTTTGCAAAGGCGAGATCACAGCCCGCCCGACACCGCCCGCTGTAGGGGCGTTCAAAATGCGATCTGCGATCAGCTTCTTAAACAGGTTGTTTGCTTGGGCAGTATCCAAGTTAAGCGCGTATCGATACATCGACGGCACGCTGGAATCCCATTTTTTTGCGTAGCTTATGGCTTGAGCATATAGGCCGGGCGCAAGGGAATTCCCTGCGGCAAAAACTTTGGTGGGCAGAAGCGGCGTTGCGGCAACTGCGGCGATACTTTGTATAAACTGGCGTCTTTTCATAGTTATTATATAGGTATGAATTTAGAAGTTGCGAGTGGTTCGCAGTAATTTTCTGCGAACACTCTAAAGTCAATAAGCTAGTGTTCTCGTTTGGTTTTGGCACAAGTGGCTATAATTAAACATTATTTTTTATAATTACATTTGACATGCTGAGGTGTGAGGGGGGCAATGTTACTGCATGATTATCTTGCACTCGGCCTCAATTTTTTCTGTAAAACGTGCGGCTCGGTTTGCAAAAGCGTTTAAGAGTGAAATGGCGGGTATATCCCCGAGCGGTGCGGGAACATCCAGTGCTACTTGAAATTCAACCTTGTAATCGTGCTTTACATCCATCCCTGGACTGACGATTGCCATAATCATCTCGTTCTTAACTTTATCCCATTGGGGCATAGGGATCATAACATGGTTACCCGAACCAGCAATCGAGGGATGTGTATAGCTGGTGATTCTAGGGGTAATAGTGAGGCCAACTGTGTGTTTCTTGTTTGCCAACGTGGCGATCTTTCGAATGATGTCGTCACCACCAGCGTACCCATTTCCAGTAGGGTACGGTTCTTCTCTCTTGATAACATCCCAAAGTTTGGTGGGAATAGAACCTTTTTCAAGGGTTCTACCGAGGTCGGTGGGGTCTTGTCGCCAAGGGAAATGACGGTTTCCTTTCTTGGGAGGTTCGCCAATGGAAGCGCAGGCGGCGTAAACAGCTTGGTCGAAGGCGTTTCGCAGATTGTTCAGAGCTTCAGTTGCGCGGCGATCCAAGGAGCTAGGAAGAGTTTTTAATAGCTTGAACTTATGAATTTCGTGACCAGTCTCTGAATCAATCTCCATGACCTGCCCATGAACCATGCTACCATGAAGGATGGGGCCACGGGGCTTGGGAGAAAAGAATTCCCGTAAGTTGGCATCAAGCTCGTTGATTGCTTCTCGTGCCCAAGCAGTCGTTTTCTTTGGGCGGTCAAATTTAGGTAATGACAATTAGTCCTCCATTGGCTCATGGCAGACGCGAACCTCTACATAATCATATGCGGCTTCCTCATCATGAAACTTTGTGCGCGATAGAATTGAAAAGTACAATATTGCTTAAATCTTACTGCCACCCACGGTCAATCCACCGATCAGCATGGTGGGTTGTCCAACCCCGACGGGCACCCATTGTCCTGCCTTGCCGCAATTGCCCATGCCAGGGTCTAGGGCCATATCGTTGCCAATGGCGCGGATGTTTTTCAGGGCGTTTGCCCCATCGCCGATTAGGGTCGCGCCTTTGACAGGGGCACCGACTTTGCCGTTTATGACACGGTAGGCCTCGGTGCAGGAAAACACGAATTTGCCGTTGGTGATATCGACCTGACCACCGCCAAACCCCACGGCGTAAATGCCGTCTTTGATTGAGGCCACAATATCGGCGGGGTTCTCTGTCCCCCCCAGCATATAGGTATTGGTCATGCGCGGCATTGGCGTGTGGGCATAACTTTCGCGCCGTCCGTTTCCTGTGGGTTCAACCCCCATCAGGCGGGCATTTTGGCGATCTTGCATATAGCCGACCAAAATGCCGTCTTCGATTAAGGTGTTCTTACCCGATTGGGTGCCTTCATCGTCAAAACTGATACTGCCGCGACGATCAGGGATGGTGCCGTCATCGAGCACAGTGACCCCTTTGGCGGCAATCCGTTTGCCCATCATGCCTGCAAAAGCGGATGTTTTCTTGCGGTTAAAATCACCCTCTAAGCCGTGACCGACAGCTTCGTGTAACAAAATACCGGGCCAACCGTTGCCCAAGACCACGTCAAAACTACCCGCAGGGGCGGGCTCGGCGCTTAGGTTTACTACGGCCACGCGCAGGGCTTCTTGGACGACGGGTTTCCAATGCTCGGGTTTCATCAACATTGATAACCCGTGACGCCCGCCTCCGCCTGCGGACCCTGTTTCGCGACGACCGTCTTTATCGACGATAATGCTGACGTTAAACCGTGTCAGCGGGCGTACATCGCGCACGCGACTGCCTTCGGGGCGTAGGATTTCGACCTCTTGTAGCGATGCGGTCAATGAGGCCGAGACTTGCACGATGCGTTTATCCAAAGAGCGCGCGAAATCATCGATTTCTTTTAATGTGTCAATTTTGACTGAAAACTCGGCGTCCGCCATGGGGTCGGCGTCGGTATAAAGCCGTTGATTGGTCGGGGTTGGCGGCTCAGCCCATGTGCCGCCGCCTGATCCTACCGCAAGGCGTGCCGTTTCACAGGCGCGTTGTAGGGCATGTTCATTCAATGTGGTGGCATGGGCATAGCCTGCGGTTTCCCCTTTTACAGCCCGCAGACCAAAGCCTTCGGAGGCATCATAGGACGCTGTTTTCAGTTTGCCGTCATCAAAAACCAAGGCTTCAGAGCGGCGGCGTTCTAAAAACAACTCGCCATCATCCGCGCCTGCGACTGCTTCGCGCAATATGCTCAGGGCGGTATTTTCGTCGAAATTCGTCTCAAATGGGGCGAAAGGCTTGGCGGATTGGGTCAAAATTCAACTTCCTTGTGCTTAAAAACGTGCCAAAGGCGGCGCAATGCCGCAAAGGGAACACTTGTTTCTTGTATCGTAATATGGTTTTTCAGGCCAGAGTGACAACAGGGGATTCTGTCAAACCGTTAATTTGACAGTTTCAGGGGCATAAAGCCCGATAAAAACAGGATGAACACATGCGAGTAGCAAAATATTTCACAGCAAGTTTCGCAAGTCTAGCAGGGCTTGGTTTGGCAACGTCTGTCTATGCGCAAGACGGGTTAGAAAGCCTTGGTAAACCCATTCCAAAGGGTATTGCTTTCCAACCGGCTGCAACCGAACTTGCCCGTGATCAACAATGGATGGACAACTTTTTGTTGTACATCATCGGCGTGATCACTCTTTTTGTGACGCTTTTGCTGTTGTATGTTATGTTTCGTTTCAACCAACGTAAAAACCCGACACCTGCGACATTCACCCATAATTCCGCATTGGAAATTGGCTGGACACTTATTCCGATCGTAATTTTGGTTGCAATGATCCCGCCGTCTTTGAATCTGTTGTTCAAACAACAAGAAATTCCAAAAGCTGACATTACGATTAAAGCGACAGGCAACCAATGGTACTGGACACATGAATATGTCGACCATGGTTTTGAATTTGATAGCTATATGATTGGTCACGCGGCAACTTTGGGTGATGATGATGCGGATCAAGCAATGCGTCGCTCGCCTGCTGTTATGGCAGCGCTCAAAGCGCAAGGTTACAGTCCTGACGAGTTCCTTTTGGCAACAGACACAGCCGTGGTTATTCCTGTTAACAAAACAATCGTTGTACAAGTGACGGGCGCTGATGTGATCCACTCTTGGGCTATTCCTGCCTTTGGTGTGAAACAAGATGCGGTTCCAGGTCGTTTGGCCGAGCTTTGGTTCAAGGTCGAAAAAGAAGGCATCTATTTTGGTCAATGTTCAGAGCTTTGCGGTAAAGACCATTCATATATGCCGATTACTGTCAAAGTTGTCAGCCAAGCGGCTTATGATAAATGGCTAGATGCTGCGATCAACGAATATGCTGGCATTCCGCGCAGCATCCAAGTTGCAGACGCACAATAGAACCGAATTTAAACCGACACGGCGGGTCGCAAGGCCCGCTTGACGTTTTTGGATACACAAAATGGCAAATGCTACTGTGATTGATACGGGCCGTGAAACCGATTTTAGCGACTATATCGCGTTGTTAAAACCGCGCGTGATGTCGCTTGTGGTGTTTACCGCTTTGGTAGGCCTGTTGGTTGCCCCCGTGTCGGTTAACCCTGTTATCGGTTTTGCCTCTATTTTGTTTATCGCCATTGGCGGCGGTGCCTCTGGCGCGCTGAACATGTGGTGGGACGCTGATATCGACCGCATTATGACACGCACCCAGAACCGTCCGATCCCTGCGGGTCGGGTGACGGGCTATAACGCCAAGTTGTTTGGCACATGGATGTCGGTGATTGCCGTGGGCATGTTGGGGCTGACGTCTAACGTGTTTGCCGCAGCTCTGCTGGCCTTTACGATTTTCTTTTATGCCGTGGTTTATACCATGTGGTTGAAACGCTCTACACCGCAAAACATCGTGATCGGTGGCGCGGCGGGGGCTTTCCCACCGATGATCGGTTGGGCTGTTGCCACGGGCGGGGTCAGTGTTGAAAGCATTTTGATGTTCCTGCTGATCTTTATGTGGACACCGCCGCATTTCTGGGCGTTGGCTTTATTTATGAACGACGATTATGACGCGGCTGGGGTGCCGATGTTGACTGTAACCCACGGTAAGCGCTCAACGCGCAAGCATATCTTGGTTTATACAATATTGTTGATCCCTGTAGCATTGGTTCTTGGGTTCACCAGCATTGGCGGCCCGATTTATTTTGCCATATCGCTGGTACTAAATGCGATGTTCCTAGCGGGTGCTTGGAAACTGTATCGCCGTGATGAAGATGTCGCGATTGCTGATGGGTATAAATCAGAACGCAAAGTCTTTCGTATTTCTCTGTATTATTTATTCTTGCATTTTGTTGCCTTGCTGATCGAAGCTGGCACAAAAGCAATGGGTGTAACTTGGGCCGATTGGCCGCAATGGGTGTAAAATATGTCTGGTGCCGATAACAACACAACGCCAACGCGCAAACGCAATAATATGATGCTGGGTCTTGTCCTTGCCGCATTTGTAACGCTGGTGTTCTCAATCACGATTGCAAAAATGATGGCAGGTCAAAACATGGAGGCCACAGATCATGTACGCCGCCCTGCGCTGGAGATATCTGAATGAACACGCCGAACGACCCTGCGAATAAAAACAAAAAACTTGTGCGTCGCTTAAGCTTTTTGGTGTTCACAATGCTGGCGCTGTCTTTTGCCGCAGTGCCGTTTTACGACTGGTTCTGTCGCGTCACAGGTTTTGCCGGTGTGACGCAAGTCGCTGAACAATCCAGCGGTGAAGTGTTAGACCGCACGATCCAAATCCGTTTTGACGGCTCGTTAGAACGCGGTATGCCGTGGACGTTTAAACCTGTTGTCCGCACGATGGAACTCAAAATCGGCGAAACCGCTTTGGCATTCTATGAAGCGCATAATCCGACCGATCAAGTGATCGCTGGCACCGCCAGTTTTAATGTCTTTCCATTTTCCGCAGGCAGTTATTTTACCAAAATTGACTGTTTCTGCTTCGAGATGCAGGTTTTGCAACCGGGTGAAACCGTGCAAATGCCCGTAACCTTTTACGTTGATCCTGAAATTGTGAAGGATCGCGAAGCTAAATATGTAAATTCAATCACACTCAGCTACACGTTTCATGTGACAGATTTACCCAACACGCATGCAAGCCTTGCATCTGGTGGGCAATCCGACATAGAAAAAGCACAATAAAAAGGGGATACCAACCATGGCGCATGAAAAAAATCATGACTTTCACATTCTAAGCCCAAGCATTTGGCCGATTACAGGCGCGCTTGGTGCTTTTATCATGCTTGCAGGTGCCGTTCTTTGGATGTCTCCACGGATGGCATCAACAGGTTATGACGTTAACCAGCCATGGGTATTCCTAGCGGGTTTGGCATTGGTTTTGTTCACCATGTTCTCTTGGTGGTCCGAGGTTATTGAAGAAAGCCACGCAGGCGATCACACACCTGTTGTGACCATCGGTTTGCGCTACGGCGTGATCATGTTCATCATGTCCGAAGTGATGTTCTTTGTGGCTTGGTTCTGGTCGTTCTTTAAGCACGCGCTTTATCCGATGACCGAAGGTTACCCCAAAATAGACGGTGTTTGGCCACCTGTTGGCATTGAGACGTTTGATGCGTTCCACCTGCCACTGATCAATACATTGATCTTGTTGTGTTCTGGCTGTCTTTGCACATGGGCACACCACGCTTTGTCGCATGAAAATGACCGTAATGGTTTGAAATGGGGCTTGTTTGGCGCAGTTGCGCTGGGCGTTTTGTTCACGGCATTCCAAGCTTATGAATACAGCCACGCAGCTTTTGGTTTCTCTGGTAACATTTATGGCGCGAACTTCTTTATGGCGACGGGTTTCCACGGTTTCCACGTTCTGATCGGTACGATCTTTTTGTTGGTGTGTTTATTCCGCGCCAATGCAGGTCACTTTACCCAAGAGCGCCACACAGGATTAGAGGCCGCCGCTTGGTATTGGCACTTTGTCGACGTGGTTTGGTTGTTCTTGTTTTTCGCAATCTACATCTGGGGCGGTTGATCCGCAGCACTGATGGCAATATATTTAAAAGCGCGGGCAGGTTCCGCGCTTTTCTATTTGTAAGGCATTCCCATGACCAAACGTATGATCCTACCGCTTCTTTTTGGCATTTCTGGCATTGCTGTGCTGTTGTGGTTGGGCATTTGGCAAGTGAATCGTTTGGAATGGAAGCTGGATAAAATCGGCCAGATTGAGCACCGCATGGCATCGGATCCCATCGCCATTCCTGAAAATGCAAATAAAGCCGAGCATAATTATTTACGGGTTTCTGTCGAGGGCCAAGTCTCCCCAGAACAATTGCATGTGCTGACCTCGCAAAAATTTGTCGGGTCTGGCTACCGTGTTATTGGCCGCCTGAACCCTGGCACAAATAGTTTGCTGGTTGATTTTGGCTTTTTGAAAATTGAAAACAAAGCGAACCCGCCGATTCAGGGCAAAATGCGCGTGACAGGCAATATGCTGTGGCCGAATGAATTTGACCCCAAGTTTACGCCGCAACCCGATGTTGTGAAAAACATCTGGTTTGCCCGTGAGTTGGAAACCATGGCTGGTGTGCTAGACACATTCCCGCGTATGGTGGTGGCAGACCGCGTTGAACAGCTTGTCGACGGGGCTTGGGTGCCATTGGAAAATATTACCCCATGGCCTGTGACCGCAGGGATTACCAATGACCATAAAGAATACGCGATTACGTGGTTTTCGTTGGCTCTTGTCTGGTTTGGGATGACACTATACTTGCTTTATCGTATCAGGCAGAAAACCGTTTAAATCGGAATAGAACGAATGAAATATATATCAACACGCGGACAGGCACCGAGCCTGACATTTGAAGAAGCTATGCTGACAGGTTTGGCACGTGACGGCGGGCTTTATGTTCCTGAAACGTGGCCGACATTAAGCATGGATCAAATCGCCAGCTTTGCGGGTAAAACCTATGAACAAGTTGCCTATGAGGTGATGAAACCTTTCGTCGGCGATACGTTTTCCGAGCTGGAATTCATGGAAATCATCCAGCGCGCATATTCAGGTTTCGGCCATGTTGCGCGTTGTCCTTTGGTGCAATTGGACCAAAACCATTACCTGTTGGAATTGTTCCACGGGCCGACCTTGGCCTTCAAAGATGTGGCGATGCAATTGATCGGGCAGATGTTCCAAGTGGCGCTAAAACGGCGCGGTGAACGGGTCACCATCGTCGGGGCAACTTCGGGTGATACAGGATCAGCCGCGATTGAAGCCTTCAAAGGTTTGGACGCGGTTGATGTGGTGATCATGTTCCCGGACGGGCGCGTGTCAAACGTGCAACGCCGCCAGATGACCACACCGTCAGAATCTAACATTCATGCCTTGGCCGTGGATGGTGATTTTGATGATTGCCAAGCTTTGCTCAAAGATATGTTTAACGATTTTGAATTTCGCGACGCGGTGAAATTGGCAGGTGTTAATTCGATCAACTGGGCGCGGGTTCTGGCACAGGTGGTTTATTTCTTTACCTCAGCCGTGTCATTGGGCGCACCGCACCGCAAGGTCAGCTTTACCGTACCTACGGGGAACTTTGGCGATATTTTTGCAGGCTACGTGGCCAAACGCATGGGACTGCCGATTGACCGTTTGGTGATTGCCACCAATCAAAACGACATTTTACACCGTACCTTGCAGACGGGTAATCACACCAAAACGGGTGTTACCCCGTCGATCAGCCCGTCGATGGACATTCAGGTCAGTTCAAACTTTGAACGCTTGTTGTTTGATCTCTATGACCGTGAAGGGGCGGCGGTGGATCAGTTGATGACGGCGCTCAAAGACGACGGTACATTTAGTTTGTCGCAAGGCGCGATGGCGCGTTTGCGCGAAGAATTCGACAGCGGGCATTGTTCCGAGGCACAAACCAGTGCCGCAATTAAACGCTACCATGTCGATACAGGTGAGGTTCTATGCCCGCATTCTGCCGTGGCGGTACAAGTTGCCGACAGCATTGTGCGCGACGAATCTGTGCCAATGATTTCACTCGCAACGGCGCATCCTGCCAAATTCCCTACGGCGGTTGAAGCCGCTTGTGGCGTGCATCCTGAACTGCCCCCGCGTATGGCGGATTTGTTTGATCGTGATGAGCGTATGACAAAGGTACCAAATGATCTGGGCGCGATTGAAAAACTAATCCGCGAAAGGGTCGGTTCGTGAGCGTTCAATTAACAACACTGCCTAACGGTTTTCGGATCGTTTCCGAATTTATGCCCAGCGTGCAATCCACATCGCTTGGCGTCTGGGTGTCGGCTGGCGGGCGCAATGAGCGTGCCGATCAAAACGGCATCGCGCATTTTCTGGAACATATGGCCTTTAAAGGCACCAAGCGGCGCACGGCTTTGCAAATTGCCGAAGCGATTGAAAATGTCGGCGGCTTTATCAATGCCTATACCAGCCGTGAAACCACTGCCTATTATGTGCGCGTGTTGGAAAAAGATGTGCCCCTCGCGATGGATGTGATTTCCGACATCGTGCTGAATTCCACCTTTGATCCGAATGAGTTGGAAATTGAGCGCGGTGTGATTTTGCAAGAAATCGGCCAGTCGCTAGACACACCTGACGACATTATTTTTGATTGGTTGCAAGAAGTATCCTACCCGGATCAACCCTTTGGGCGCACGATTTTGGGGCCTAGCGAGCGGGTCAAAAGCTTTAGCCGTGAAAACCTGCAAGAATTCGTAACGCAGCATTATGTGCCTGAACAAATGGTTCTAGCCGCTGCTGGCGCGGTGGATCACGATGTTTTGGTCAAAATGGCGCAAGTTTCTTTTGGGGATCTTAAACCCGCCAAAGGGCTGATTGCGGCACCTGCTAAATATGCAGGTGGTGAACACCGTGTGGAAAAAGATTTAGAGCAGGCACATTTCACCATGTGTTTGGAAACCCAAGGCTATCTAAGCGATGACATGTATACAGGTCAGGTTTATTCAGCGGCTTTGGGCGGCGGCATGTCCTCACGCTTGTTCCAAGAAGCCCGTGAAAAACGCGGGCTATGCTATACGATTTACAGCCAAGTTGGGGTCTATTCCGACACAGGCACGCTGACGCTTTATGCGGGGACCAGCGGCGATGATGTGGCGGGTCTAGCCGAATTRTGCATCGACGAGCTACGCCGCACGACCATGGATATGACGGCGGCGGAAATTGACCGCGCGCGCAATCAGATGAAAGCAGGCTTGTTGATGGGGCTGGAAAACCCGTCATCACGCTGTGAACGCCTGGCACGGATGGTTGGCATTTGGGGCCGCGTRCCTGRTTTGGACGAAGTYATTGGYAAGATTGATGCGGTCRATGTGGCGGCGGTATCGGATTATGCCGCGCGYTTGATCACGGAGCCAAAATTGGCAATGGCACTTTATGGCCCGATATCTGCGACCCCGTCGGTGCAGGAGCTATCCGAGCGATTGGCGTCTTAGGGGATGTTTGCGCGCAAAGAAAAGCTGGCGATTGAAACCGAGCGTCTAACCTTGCGCCTGCCACAAATGCGCGACCACCAGCRATGGGTGGATTTACGGCGCACTGGGTCGGATTATTTAACCCAATGGGAACCCGTTTGGGCGCATGATCATTTTTCCAAACGGGCGTTTTCCAACCGTGTCTATTGGGCAAAGAAAACCTTTGATGCAGGGCGGGGTATGCCCGTGTTTATGATACGGCGTGATGACCAAGCCTTRGTSGGSGCGATCACGCTGGAYAATATCCGCCGTGGGCCTGCACAAACTGGCACGATTGGTTATTGGACAGGCCAAGAATTCGCCCGCATGGGTTACATGACCGAAGCGATTGAAGCGCTGACGCATTATTCTTTTACAACGCTTGATCTATCGCGCATYGAAGCGGCGTGTTTGGCCAGCAATGTGGCGTCTCGCGGCGYGTTGGAAAAGTCAGGCTTTAAATATGAAGGCGTGGCACAGGCCTATTTGCAAATCGACGGGCGCTGGCGSAACCATGTRATGTATTCTAATTTGCGTCTTGATCGGCGCGGTAAAACCACCGCAGGCTAGTTGCGGTATAGGATTTTTGATGACCTTGAACCCTCTGACCGCCGACCTGATTAACGACCTTAAAATTCAGCTTTCAAAAGATGTTCTGGGCGAGGTTTCTGCGGGCTATCTGGAAGACCCACGGGGCAATTACACAGGCACTGCGGCTTGTTTGGCGCGGCCTAGAACACTGCAAGATGCCAGCACTATTTTGCAGTTTTGCAACACACATAAAATCGCGGTGATCCCTTATGGCGGTGGCACAGGCTTGGTGCGCGGGCAGGTGGGTGACATGGACCCAGCACCGCTGATTTTATCGGTTGAGCGTCTCAATGACATTGGCGATGTCGATACTGCGAATGCCACATTGACGGTTGGCGCAGGGGCGATTTTGGCGGATATTCAAGCGGTTGCAGATAAAGCGGGCATGGTTTTTCCGCTGTCGCTTGCGTCCGAAGGGTCGTGCCGTATTGGCGGTAATTTGGCGACGAATGCGGGCGGTGTGCAGGTTTTGCGCTATGGCAATACTCGCGATCTGTGCCTTGGGGTACAGGCGATTTTGCCCGATGGTGAAGTGTTTCACGATCTAAAAGGTCTGCGTAAAGACAACACGGGCTATGATCTGCGCAACCTGTTGATCGGATCCGAAGGCAGTTTGGCATTGATCACAGCGGCGACGTTGAAACTATTCCCGAAACCCGTTGAACAAGCCACCGCAGTGGCGACCATTGAAAGCCCTGCACAGGGCGTAGAATTGCTCAAGACGGTGCAAGCGCAACTCTCTGGTCTGGTGTCCAGCTTTGAGCTGATCCACGGCACGGGGCTGGAATTTCTGCGCGAAACCCTGCCCGATATTCGCCTACCTTTTGCACAAGCACCCCAATGGATGGTGTTGATCGAAGTGGCTGGCGGGCAGGGATCAAACCTTGATACGCGGTTGTTTGATGTTTTAGGTCAAGCGGTTGAAGACGCTTTGATCGACGATGTTCTGGTCGCGCAAAACCTGCAACAACGCGGTGAGTTTTGGAACATGCGCGAACATATTCCATTGGCGAACCGTAATATTGGCGCGGTTTATTCCCATGACATTTCAGTGCCAATTTCCAGCATTTCTGCGTTCATTGATGCAGGCATTCAAGCGATTGCCGATCTGGGCGATATGCGGGTCAATTGCTTTGGTCATCTGGGCGATGGCAACCTGCACTTCAATGTTTTTCCTGCACAGGGGCGCGACCGTTCTGACTATAGTGACCTGCGTCTTACGGTTAAAAAGACTGTGCATGATCTGGTGCATTCGTTTGGCGGTTCGGTTTCGGCGGAACATGGTATCGGACGATTGAAAACCGATGATCTGGAAACCTACGGCGATGCAACAGGGCTAAAAATGATGCGCGTAATTAAGGGCGCACTTGATCCTAACGGGATTATGAATCCGCAAGTGATTATCAAGGGATAATAATGTAAAACGCTTTACCATGGGGTGGATGGCAAAGCGTTTTAGGGTGGGTATGCAGCGTACTGCAAAATCACTTTAACGCCACATTGGTTAGCAAAAGATTAAAGCCCTTCGAAATTGCATAAAACATGCACAGGCACACCAAGGGCGCGGATTTTATCGGCACCGCCGAGTTCGGGCAGATCAATGATAAAGGTCGAATGCACGACCTCACCGCCTAAGGCTTCGATCAATTTGATACCTGCCTCGGCCGTGCCACCTGTGGCGATCAGATCATCGAGCAACAGCACTTTTTCACCTGGTGCGATGGCATCGTCATGCAGTTCCATAACGGCGGTGCCGTATTCCAGTTTGTATTCTTGGCTGATGGTTTTGCCAGGCAATTTACCCGCCTTGCGCACCGCGACAAATCCGACGCCCAACGCATTGGCAATCGCGCCGCCCATGATGAACCCACGCGCTTCTAGCCCTGCGACCTTGTCGATTTTCAGGTCTTTCAGGGCGACAACCGTCTCGGCAATCGCCAAGCGTAATCCTTCGGCGGAACCAAATAATGTGGTGACATCGCGAAACATGATCCCTTTGTGGGGAAAGTCAGGAATGGTGCGAATAAAGTCTCGAAGGTCTTTGGTCATTTGGCTCTCTTTTTCTGGCTGAACACTTGCCGTATGGTTTCGTTTGCCGTGAGTTGGCGCGGCGATGACTGTCGCGTTAATTCAACGGCGGCTGGCAGGTGTTTTAATATCTTTATGACACTCGGCGAGGTAATGGCAACCGTGTGGTTCAACACGTCTTGCCCGTCATCAAAGCCGCTCAGATCAATCGGGATCAGATCATATTTTTTGAACAGCTCTTTGTTGTTTAACTGCCCAACACGGTTGCGCCGCCCCGTGATCAGCGATGACAGGCTAAGGGCGACATCATCGCCACCGCCAAAGATAATGAACGGACGCGGGATCGGTTTTAGACTGCGTAATTGTAATTCAAACAGGTTTTCATCAATGTCAGGCGACAGCAAGAATACCGCTTCGATTTTCTCATTGATCGGGCTGTCTTGAAATTGCATCTGGCGCAGGGTTTCCATCAACAATACCGAGCCCACAGAATGCGCGACCAGAACGATGCGTTTGGTGCCGCTCTGGACGATGCTTTCCAAGGTTGTTTGCAGGCCGTCACGGGCAAATAGCACGCTGTCGCGGTCATGCAGGTATTGTGCCGAACTCTCGGCAGACGGCCAAGCATAGAGCACTTGGCTGCCTTGTAATTCCATATCCGCGGCGATCTGGGTGAAGCGGTAAAGCGCCTCGGCAAAGCTGTTGTTAAAGCCGTGGATATAGACCACGACTTGGTCAGGGGCTTGGCTTTTGGCGCGTGTTTCATTGAGCTGCTGGCGAAATTTTTGCGCCGAGTGATACGTGTCTACATCCAGCGTGGTAAAATCCCTTTGCGGGTTCGGGACGTTGCGCGGCCATTCAATACGCCCCGCTTTATGGCTGGGCGGCACCGAGACAACATAACGGCCATAGGTCAGTTGTGARGTGCGCAATTCGGTGAAATCAATGCCGTTTGGTTTGGCTTGTCGTGTGGTGGCAATCAARATCGTTTCAAGGTTTGCCCCCGCAGTTGGGCTGGTGACCAGCTCAATCKCGCCGCGCGGGGCRCAGGCGGTCAGGGTRATYAAYAAGACGGTGAACAARATGCGCATGGGCTACAACACACGCCCTGCAACGGCATCCAGACGGGCAACCATGGCAGGATCACGCTGGTCGGGTTGGGTYAAGATGGCGTATTCTAATGCACGGTCACAGCCGTGTGGGCATAAATCACGGTCGCYACCCAAAAGCGCGGGCAGGCCTGCGACCAGTGTTTTGGCCTTGGCAGAATTGCCCGTCAAAGTCGCGATGATTTTGGTCACATCAACCTCACCGTGGTCAGGGTGCCAACTGTCAAAATCGGTAATCATGGCCACGGAAGCATAGCAAAGCTCTGCTWCACGCGCCAGTTTGGCCTCTGGCATGTTTGTCATGCCGATGACGTCACAGCCCCAA
>NVSA01000024.1 GCA_002401045.1 Paracoccaceae bacterium | reverse complement strand
TTTTTCGGTTGGCATGGCACGTCCTTTGAGTTAGGTACTCAATGCCCCGCGGGGTGCGAAGTTGGGCATTGTTTGCTTTCGAACTGCGCGCGATCTACACCTATAATTTTCAGAACACTCCTATGATATAGGCCGATAAGGTCTAGGGTGTTTTGTTTAACAAGCTGAAATTATTGAGTTATTTACGCGTAAATCGGAAATTCAATAGCATCTGCTAACACCGTTTTCGGGTAAGTAAAAGGAAAAACTGAAGAATGATCGTCTATACTGTTGGTACTTTTGATTTATTGCATGTCGGGCATCTTGCCTTGCTAAACTACTGTAAAACACTGGGAAGTGTTGTTGCGGTCGGCGTTGCCTCTGATGAAGTTGTTAATCGTTATAAGCCTAATGTTCCTGTTGTCCCGCTTAGTCAGCGCGTGGAGATGTTGGAAGCCTTGAGTTGTGTTGATATTGTCCGACCTTACCATGAACTTGAATATGTTTCTGGGTGTCGGGATTTGAATGTCGATATTTTCGTCATTGGCGAGGATTGGGGAAGTAACCCCCATAATCTTGATGTGGAGGCGTATTTGCGAGAGACAGGTGCGAAGATTGTTCAAGTGAGCTATAATCCGAAAACATCATCCACAAAAATAAAGCAAAAGGTCTTGGCGCAGGCACAAGTATAGACAACGGGTGATTGGTTTGGCGTGGGGTTTAGCTGGGTCGGGTATTGGGCTAGTATGGTTCTGTATTGAAATGCGAGGTTCCCGATGCCCCTTCCTATTCTACCGATGATTTTGATTGCTGGCACTGTTGCGTTGGCGCGGAATATTCAAATTAGCTCTGTTGACCAGCGGGTTGAAGATCGGCTGGACGATGTGGCCGAAGGATTTTCTGTGCACCGAGATCCGCAGGGGCGCCAAGTAAACGCGGCTTATCGGTGGAAGCGGGTTGTTCGGTTCGGGGCGACGGGGCAAAGGTTTGAGGTCGATGTATCGGCGTTAAGTCGCATTCGGTTTAGGAAAGTTTAGGGATGAAACTATTTGGTTCAGGGGCATCGCCGTTTGTGCGTAAGGTTTTGGTTGTCGCGCATGAGTTGGAACTCATCGATCAAATTGAGCATGTGATTACCAAAGGCACGCCGACCCGTTCGGATGAGGATGTTATTCTTGAAAACCCATTGGGAAAAGTTCCGTGCTTGATCTGCGATGATGGCACGGCGATTTATGATAGCCGCGTGATTACGCAGTATTTGAACGCGCAGGCTGACGGGGCGTTATATCCAAGCGGGGATGCGTTGTGGAAAGCGTTGACGCTTGAGGCAACGGCAGATGGTTTGTTGGATGCGGCTGTKTTGATGGTYTAYGARAAACGTGTGCGSCCNASASGNKMTGGTTTATAAKSTCTGGGTTGAAGCGCAGTGGGAAAAAGTTTCGCGGGCATTGGATGCCATCGAGATGGACTGGATGGTTGATCTGAAAGGCGAGGCTACGGCCCCACATTATGCAGTTGCTTGTGCGCTAGGTTATTTGGACTTTCGCCACGCAGAACGGGATTGGCGTGCAGGGCGTGAAGATTTGGCCCAGTGGTATGATAAAATCAGACAGCGGGCATCTATGGTTGCCACTCGGCCTGCYTARGCGGGTTTATCTAAGCCTAGTTCGGCGCGTAGCTTTTTGGTTAATTTAGCGACGACYAGATCGTAGGAATAGACGATATGCTTTTTCAACTCRTCGTCGGATAAGCCGCCGTCTTGGTATTGTTGCAACCATTTCATTCCGCGTGAGGCTAGATAGGGTGCGGGGCGAATGCCGTTTAGGTCTTGCAGAACTTCAAAGGCGATATCGGAYGCTTTGAAGGTAAAGGCGTCTTGGCCTTTGTTCCAGCCGCATARGGCAAAGAGTTTACCGCCAACTTTCCAGACGTCTGAATTACCCCATTGGACGACATAGGTGGTCTGGGGTAGAGATTTGCAAAACTGGTTGAACTCATCGCGGGTCATCTGATTTGTCTCAGTCCTTCSGAGATCGCCATGCCTGCGCTCATCGCGACGTTTAGGCTGCGCGCAGTGCCGAACATGGGGAGTTTGATCCGACCATCGCATTTTTTGTGGACGCTGTCAGGTACCCCTGCGCTTTCGCGCCCCATGACGACGGTGTCGGTGGSYTSRAATTKRAAATCCCAYAAGATTTSGCTGGCYTTGGTGGTCATTAGTACCAAGCGCCCTGCGGTTTTGGTGGCCAGATATGTRTCCCACGAATCGTGRCGGRTGACGTCGGCGATRTCGGCRTAGTCCATGGCMGAGCGGCGTAATGCTTTGAGGGAAAGGGGAAAGCCGCAAGGTTCGATAATATCGAGCGGGACGTTAAAGCAGGCCGATAGTCGGATCATGGCACCTAAATTCAGGGCGATGTCGGGTTGATAGACGCATAATCGCATAAGAATTTCCTTGTTTAGGCCACATGCGGCGCAAAGTCCGCTAGACGAAGGGGTTTACGGGGTGTAGTTAGCCCAAAGGACGCGCGGATTCCATCCGTGCTGACGATTTATTTACGCCCCTATAATTGGGGCATCATGGCAAGGGAGAGATGTTCGTGTCTACTGACAGCGACCCACAAGGTACCCGCCGCGACTTTTTATACGTCGCAACCGCTGCAACTGGTGCAGTGGCTGGTGGAGCAGCGGTTTGGCCGCTTATCAACCAAATGAATCCAAGTGCAGATGTGTCTGCGCTTTCCTCTATCGAAGTCGATATATCAGGTGTTGAACCTGGCACGCAAATCACGATTAAGTGGTTGGGCAAGCCTGTCTTCATCCGTCGTCGCACGGTGGAAGAGATTGAAGCGGGTCGTGCCGTTAAAATGAGCGAGCTAAAAGATACAGCCGATCGCAATGCCAACAAGCCTGGTCTTGAAGCGCTGGATGAAAATCGCGCTTTAGACGAAACTGGCGAATGGTTGGTTATGATGGGTGTTTGTACACACCTTGGTTGTGTGCCTTTGGGCGATTCAGGTGATTTTGGTGGTTGGTTCTGCCCGTGTCACGGATCGCATTACGATACGGCTGGCCGTATTCGTAAAGGCCCTGCGCCAGAGAACTTGCCTGTACCGCTTGCAAGATTCATTGACGCAAACACACTTAAGCTGGGTTAAGGGGAAAAGATCATGGCAGGAATTCCACACGATCATTACGAGCCAAAAACTGGCTTTGAGAAATGGCTACATACACGGTTGCCAATTGTTAGCTTGATGTATGACACATTGATGCTTCCGACACCGAAGAATTTGAACTGGATGTGGATCTGGGGCATTATTTTGACGTTCTGTCTGATGCTTCAAATTGTAACTGGTATCGTTTTGGTGATGCATTATACGCCGCATGTCGACATGGCGTTTGACAGTGTTGAGCATATTATGCGTGACGTAAACGGGGGCTGGGCCTTTCGTTATATGCATGCAAACGGTGCGTCATTGTTCTTTATCGCGGTTTATGCGCATATTTTCCGTGGTCTGTACTACGGTTCATATAAATCTCCGCGTGAAATCACGTGGATCATTGGTATGTTGATCTATTTGGCCATGATGGCGACAGGTTTCTTGGGCTATGTTCTGCCTTGGGGTCAAATGTCATTCTGGGGTGCTACTGTTATTACAGGTCTCTTTGGTGCGATCCCAGGGATTGGCCCGATCATTCAAGAATGGTTGTTGGGTGGTCCTGCGGTTGATAACGCCACGTTGAACCGCTTCTTTAGTTTGCATTACCTACTGCCGTTTGTGATCGTTGGCCTTGTGGCTGTTCACATCTGGGCATTCCACACAACGGGCAACAACAACCCGACGGGTGTTGAGGTTCGGCGTAAATCGAAGGCGGAAGCGAAGAAGGATACGGTTCCGTTCTGGCCCTATTTTGTCGTCAAAGACTTGTTTGCATTGGTTGTTATTCTGGTAATTTTCATGGCGGTTGTGGGCTTTATGCCAAACTACTTAGGCCACCCAGATAACTATATTGAGGCGAACCCGCTGGCGACGCCTGCACATATTGTGCCTGAATGGTACTATTTACCGTTCTACGCGATCTTGCGTGCGATCACATTTGATGTGTTGTTCTTGGACGCGAAGTTCCTAGGTGTGTTGGCCATGTTTGGCTCTATCGCTGTGATGGCGTTGGCACCTTGGACAGATACATCGCCTGTGCGTTCTGGTCGGTATCGTCCACGCTTTAAGTGGTGGTTCTGGTTGTTGGGCATCGACTTTATGGTGCTGATGTGGTGCGGTGCACGCCCAGCCGAAGGTCTGGTTCCCGTGATTTCACTGATCGGCGCGATCTACTGGTTTGGATATTTCTTGGTTATTTTGCCTGTTCTTGGCTTTACCGAGAAAACCGACCCTGTTCCTGAAACCATCGAAGCTGATTTCGATGCGCATTATCCACCTAAATCTTAAGAGCGATTGGAAAGAAAATGATGAAGAAAACAATCATAACCGCTTTCACCGCTCTGGCGTTGAGCTTTGGTGCAACAGGAACGATGGCTTCTGGTGACAAGCATATCGAAAACTTTGCGTTTTCGTTTGAAGGCCCGTTTGGCAAGTTCGATCAAAACCAGTTACAACGTGGTTTGAAAATCTACACTGAAGTCTGTTCTGCCTGTCACGGTCTGCGCCAAGTTGCGTTCCGCACGTTGGGTGATGCAGGTGGGCCAGGATTGCCCGCAGATCAGGTGAAAGCCTACGCCGCTAATTATGACGTGTATGATGCGGACAAAGACGAAGATGTTCCTGCGAAACCATCTGATAAATTCCCTGGCTCTTCTCTGGAAAATGCCCCTGATTTGTCCTTGATGGCGAAAGCACGTGCTGGTTTTAGTGGCCCGTATGGTTTGGGTATCAACCAGATGTTTAAAGGCATGGGTGGTCCTGAACATATTGCGTCAATTTTGCTGGGGTATACTGGTGAAGAAAAAGAGCAAGCTGGCACGACGTTTTATGAAAATACGGCGTTTCCTGGTGGTTGGATTGCAATGGCACCGCCGTTGGAAGACGAACAGGTCGAGTTTGACGATGGTCACAAAAATGATATGCGCCACATGGCGCAAGATGTGGCTGCTTTCTTGATGTGGACCGCTGAGCCAAAATTGATGGCGCGTAAGCGAGTCGGATTGTTGAGCGTGTTGTTCTTGGGTGTGTTTGCGGTTCTGTTGTATTTTACCAACAAAAAAATCTGGGCGCCGATTAAACGCAAAGACTAAGACGTATCAAAGTTTTAATGAAGGCGGGTCTGGTACCCGCCTTTTTTCGTTTCAGTGTGTGTCTTATTCACTTTGCGCAAAATCGTGCAGTGGGTTAAGACAGGACTAAGGAGACTGTCATGTCGTATAATACATTTGGTCATATTTTTAGGGTTACGACTTGGGGCGAAAGCCACGGGCCTGCGTTGGGTGCAACTGTGGACGGCTGTCCGCCTAACATTTCGCTGAACGCCGAGATGCTGCAGGTTTGGCTAGATAAGCGCAAACCCGGCCAAAACAAATATACGACGCAACGCCAAGAGGCCGATCAGGTTGAGATCTTGTCGGGTGTATTTGAAGGCAAAACCACAGGTACGCCCATTCAGTTGATGATCCGTAATACGGACCAGCGGTCAAAAGATTATTCTGAAATCATGGAAAAATTTCGTCCCGGTCATGCGGATATTACCTATTGGCAAAAATACGGTATTCGGGATTACCGTGGTGGTGGACGATCTTCTGCACGTGAAACTGCGGCGCGCGTGGCCGCTGGTGGTGTGGCACGGGCGGCAATTGCGGCTTTGGCACCCTCGATTGAAATTCTGGGGTATATGGTTCAGATGGGCGCGGATAAAGCGGATGCGGCGGCCTATGATTATGCGCAAATTGAGCAAAATCCTTTCTGGACACCTGATGCGGGTGCGGCGGTACGCTGGGCTGGAAATTTGGATCGGTTACGCAAATCAGGTAACAGTGTTGGCGCGGTTGTTGAGGTGATTGCGCGCGGTGTTCCCGCAGGTTTGGGCGCGCCGATTTATGCTAAGCTAGATACAGATATTGCAACGGCGATGATGTCGATTAATGCGGTGAAGGCTGTTGAAATCGGCGCGGGTATGGGCGCGGCTGAACTGACAGGCGAAGATAATGCTGATGAGATATCAATGGGGGCTAATGGCCCTGTGTTTTCATCTAATCATGCGGGTGGTATTTTGGGCGGTATTTCTACGGGGCAAGATGTGATCAGCCGTTTCGCAGTAAAGCCAACGTCGTCAATTTTAAAAACACGCAAGACGATTACCAAATCAGGGCAAGATGCTGAAATTATTACCAAGGGCCGTCATGATCCTTGCGTGGGTATTCGGGCGGTTCCTGTGGGCGAGGCTATGATGGCCTGTGTCATTCTGGATCATTTGTTGTTGCACCGTGGTATGATCGGTGAAAACCAAGGCCAGATCGGATAAAAAAGGGCCGCATCAAGCGACCCTTTGGAATTTGATTTTTAAAAGATTTAGGCGTTAACAACGTCTTTAAGAGCTTTCAAAATAGTCGCTTTAGCAACACGGTCAGCAGGCTTTTGGAATTGCTCGCCTGTTGCTGGGTTGCGTACCATACGCTCTGGGCGTGCACGACATACGAATTTCGCAAGTCCTGGAAGAGTTGCACCGCCGCCTGCGGCAACTTCTTTAGTGATGACAGATGTTAGTGACACAAGAAATGTGTCTACTGATTTCTTGTCAGTGCCCAAGTCTTCTGCGATTGCTGCAACGAGTTGGGTTTTTGTCATTGGTTTTTGTGACATGTACTGCTCCTGTTAAATCAAATGCTTCGATCTTGAAGCCTGTGCCCAAATAACCCTATTTTGTAGGGTTATTCAACAAAAGACGCACAAAATAAGGGGATAAAACACTATATTTAGTATATCTAGGGTGTTTTTTTCTATTTACGGGGGATTGAGTGGGTGAAAAACTAGAATGAGGCCTGTAATATTATATTTTTTGTGGTTTTTTTGATTAACTTCAACGAGTGTTGACATCAATCCCAAGTGATAATGTCCCTAATAACGGGCGATCGGCGTAGCCAGAAGAGCTGAGTGATCTATGGATGGTATCGTTGTTGAGGCCTTGCAACGATGTTGAAGAGTATTTGTTCAAGCTGAAGGGTTCAGAAAGTGTGGACAGTGTGATGGGGATTTGCACAAGGTTTGAAGCCTTCATTACGGACTTGCGCACTATGCGTAAGGTTAGTTGTAGATCATTGGTTCCCATAATAATTTGATCTAATAAAGCCCCTGTAAAAAGTCCATGTGATCCAATCCCGTCATAGGCAACATGGCCTGCGCTCGTCGAAAAACTATATAGAGTTTCGATTCCCATGCCTGCGGGAATAATAAGTGAGCTGCTGTTTCCTTGGAATTCTAAACATGCATCAATGATAAACGCTTTTGATAATAATCGGTTTTGGTAGGGGGCTATAATGCTGCTTAAAGTGAATGCGGAATGATCCGTGCTAGGTTGGTTTGGGTTATAGTCAGTGGGCAATAAATTGGGCTGGCCATTTTGAATGTTTGAATGGCCTGCATAGTAAAACAGTAGATGTTGTGCATTTTTGCTTTCATCGTTAAAGATACGCAATGCATTTTTTGTTTGTTCTGCAGTGCCATTTTGCACAAGGAAAACGGTATATCCATTATCGGATAAGACACGTGACATTGCGACCGCGTCATTCTGAGCATTTTTCAGGTTTGGTAGAAAATCATATCCTGAATTCCCAAAGACAAGCGCTACCTTTTGCGGGGCGTATTGATCTGTATTTGGAGCCGCAGAAAATGTAGCGGCACATAGCAGAACAATTAGAATGATTTTTGCTATTTGTGGCATTTATCTCTGCAAGATACAGTTGCCTAGAGAGGGTTTGGATGAAAACTCAACACGGCGATTAAAAGGGCTGTCACCTGGTTTGTCGGGAAGAGGCGTCGTTTCGCCTGCTGCGATGGAAGTCATGCGTTCTGGCGTGATTTGGCCTTGTTTTGACAGGTATATTTGTACGGCATTTGCACGGTGTTGGGACAAGACTACATTATAGCTATTTGATCCAACGGTATCGGTATGGCCTGTAATCCGTATACAGCTGTTTACCATAGCGGGTGATTTCAAAACAATAGAAAGTCGGTCCAAGTGGTCACGATATTCTTTTTCGAGTGTTTTGGAATTAAAGGCAAAGTGAATAAAGTATCCTGATTCTGACTTTGCTGCGGCATGGTTTTTAACTATGGGCTTTGATTTTACGAGTGCGAGTATTTGTGGTGCTACTATTCTTAGAGGGCTAACATCCCCTGTGGACGTTTCAGAGCCGTTCAATGTAACGATCAAACCGCGATGGGTGCCTAGGTTCTGTGGATGTGCGCAGCTTGTGGTGTTATCGGGTGCTAGAGCGTTTAGAATAGCACAATTACTGGCGTCTATTGGTAGCTGGACTTGCGCGTTTATATAGCCTGTAAAAGCTGTGATCGCGGCCAAAATCAGCCCTGCATATTTGATAATCATAAACATGATAGTTCCTATATTTTGCCTAGTTATCATTCTATTTCGTAAACAAATGGTAAGCAGGCGACGTTGTATTCATTCAAATTGTACCGGTAACCATTTGCTATTGTTTCTGTGTCAAAGCGAGCTTGACGCGAAATTATGGTGTAAAGATGGATGGTTCAAAACGTTTAGTATGGCTGGATGGTTTGCGTTTGATCGCAGGCGTGTCGATGGTTGGGCTTCATGCCTCCGCAGACATAAAAGGGCAACCTTTCCCCGATTTTACAGCGCTTGAGCGTGCAGGGCCAGTGTTTTTTAGGTCTATTATGTATTTGGCACGGACAGAATTATTTTTGATAATTTCGCTGTTCTTGCTATTTATGTCGTTAGATATGCGCCCGCGAGGCTATTGGACGACGATATATGAACAGGCTAAACGGTTATTGCGCCCCTTTGTTTTTTGGGTTGTTTTTTATGCTTTTTATCGTCTGATAAAGGCCATTCATTTTGGGTATGAGACCGCGATAATAGATCAATTATTGACGCCGCAAAGCTGGATTGGATATTTTGTTTTAGGCGATGTGCAATATCATATGCATTTTTTGCCAACCTTGTTTGGTTTGATTCTTTTCTACCCTCTTTGTTTGTGCGTTATTAAGCATCCTTGGTTGGGCGTTGTCGTGCTGATCTGTTTGTTTACGAAACGGGAATGTGATCTGTGGCTTTGGGCGCATAAGGATATTGTGCCAGCTTTTGAGTATGTTTTGCGGCTTGTTAAAGTCTTGGCCTATGTTGGGTATGCTTGCGTGGCGGCCTCGGCCTATGGTTTGTACCGTAAACACCAAAATTGGTTGGTGCTAAATGAATTGTTTCCATTCATCTTCCTGGTGGGTGGTTTTTTATATTTGCTGAAAATTATTTATAGTTTTCGGGTCATTGAATTTGCGAATTGGCAATATAGTTATACGCCCGCATTTTGGGCTGATTTTTTGATGCCAGTTGTTTTATTTTTCTTATGTATGTCTAGCCGCAGAGTGAATAAATGGAGCTGGCTTTCCTCTGCTGCTCCCTACAGTTTTGGGATATATTTAGTACATCCAATTTTTCTAGATATTGCAGAAATTATGCTATGGGATTTTCGGTTGTTGCCAATCGTTTTTGTTTTGGCAAAGACAGTTTGGGGCGTATTTTTATCAACAATTTTTGTTATTTTTCTCTCAAAAACACCCCTTGCTTGGTCTGTTGGACTTGGCCGTTTTCCAAGTCTTAGGGTTTTTTCAAGACTTCTAAAGTTTAAAGGGTTTTCAACGTAGTGAGTAAGGAATTTTGAAAATGGAATTTGAAACAAGCCAAATCGGTGACATTACACATGTCGTTATGAATGATAATCGTTTGGATGCTGCAAAAGCAATTCAGTTTAAGGAATCTATTAGAAGTGTTGTTGATAATGGTGCCAATCATATCTTGTTGGATATGTCGTCCGTCGATTTTATGGACAGTTCAGGATTAGGTGCTTTGGTCAGTGTCATGAAATACATGGGCATTGAGCGAAAGCTAGAGATTGCAGGGCTGACACCTACCGTGGAAAAAGTATTCAAACTGACGCGTATGGATGAAGTTTTTCAAGTTTACCGTGATGCTTCTGAAGCATTAGCGYAATCAACAGCACGGGATGCAGCGCTTCATTAAGTGCGTGTTAATAATGGAAAAGGGGGGCGAGGTTGCAGAGACAATTTAAATTCAGTTTGGCAAATGATCAAAATAAAGTGCCTGACGCTTTGTTGAGTTTGGATAGTTGGCTCGATGCTTCTAAAATCCCYACATCAACCCGGTCGGATGTTCAAATMGTCTTAGGCGAGGCGTTGAATAATGTTATCGAACATGGTTTTGAAGGGAATGGAGRSGGTGCAATTAATCTAATGGTTCATTGCGCTAATGGCAAAGTGACGGCGGTGCTGGAAGATAACGGTAGAGAATTCATGCCGCCCAATATCACGARAACGCCTGTGGATGTTACCGGCAATCAACTGGCCTTGCCTGAAGGGGGCTTTGGCTGGTTCTTGATCTATCAGATCACGGACAGTTTCAATTTTGAGCGGCGTAAAAATAAGAATAATTTGCATCTAAATTTTCGGAATTAGAGGCATTTTTTAGTTTATGGATTAGGTAATTTATTCAGAAATTTACAAATTACCGATAATCTTAAAATCTAAAGAGTGAAACAAGTCTTACGGGATATACGGTGCCAAAGATTTCAATAAAAATAAGAAACTTGATTGTTGGGGTTTGTTCTATCGGCGTTATATGTGGGTCGTTTGCTGCTGTTCTAATGATTGGAGATACCGTCGGGAAAACGGTGATTGATAATAAATCACGGAAAGCACAATTGCGGCAGCGAGAAGAACAATCGCGCAAAGAAGCTGAAATTTCGAATGCCAAGTCTAAGCTTGTTTTGACGGCGGGCGCGTCTCAAAATCCTAACGTAAACTCTGTAACCTATGATGCAAATGATCACTCATTTGATCTGTCTATTCATAAAGGGCAATCAAAAGTTAATTTTGCGCAACTGCCAAATTTGATGCGCGGGGTCATTCCCGCTGAAACTCTAGCAACAACAACAAACAGACCTAAGCGTTTTGCGCCTCCGAGAATGTGTGAAATGCCTAAAGATTATTTTGAAAAACTTCAGGCTGATCTAAAACCCTTAATGGCAGGATATCAGGACGATAATTCATATGTTCGTAAATACACACATCGGCGTGGTTTTTTAAATGAACGTGAATTGCGTGCTGCAAAAGTGGCTTGGGGGTATTTTGAAAAATTCACCCAAGAAACAACAGGATTAGTCAATTCAGTTGGTGCATATCCGTCGACAACTCTGTGGGATACGGCTTCTTATGTAAGCGGTTTGGTGTCAGCATATGAGCTGTGCCTGATTGAAAAGCCTGAGTTTGATAAAAGGCTTTTGAAACTTCTAACGACGTTTCGGAATTTAAAATTATTTCGCCGTGAAATGCCGAACAAAGTCTATCATACTAAAACAGGTGCGCAGGTTAACTATACCAATAAACCAGGTGAAATCGGTTATTCTGCACTAGATATTGGTCGTTTTTTGGTTTGGATGCGGATCTGCCGTAATCGGTATTCACATATGGCGAATACAATCGAYAATTTGATTCTACGGTGGGATTTTTCTAAGATTATTGATGACGACGGCGTATTATACGGTGCCTCCATCGACAAAGAGACAAAAGAGACGATTTATGCCCAAGAAGGGCGTTTGGGGTATGAAGAATACGCAGCAAAGGGGTTTGCGCTATGGGGATTTAAACCTTATTTYGCGCACCGAGCTGAACCTTACCTGACAACAAATATTTTTGGTGTTCGGATCCCCTATGAYGGCCGTGATCCACGTATTTTCCATTCGCAGAATTATGTGGTTACGGAAAGTTATCTCTTAGATGGACTAGAGTTAAATTGGGATCTTCCGCAAGATGATGTGAGCCTTGATCAGGTGCATTCAGATGGCTGGCGCGCGGAGTTTGCTGATCGTATTTACCAAGTACAACATAATCGTTTTGAGACTGAAGGCTATATGACTGCTCGGTCAGAGCATAATGTTAAAGGGCCGCCATATTTTACATATGACACTATATTTTCTGATGGTTATCCTTGGAATACGGTTACCCCCAGAGGGGATTATTCACCAGATCACGCGGCAATTGCAACCAAGGCAGCGTTCGGTATGTGGGCGCTGTGGGATACATATTATACGGATATTTTATATGAAGCTGTCATTGAATTATTCGACCCTGACCGCGGTTTTTATGAAGGGTTATATGAGGGCGGAAACGGCCGCATTGAAATTCAAACGGCAAACAGTAATGGCATCTTGCTCGCGTCATTGTTGCATAAAGTTCAAGGGCGAATTTTAACGGCCTCAGATGCAAAGTCAGAGGTTTGGTATACACGTTTTAGAGATAGGGATATCCGTATTAAACGCGGTCTACCTGACCCCCCTCAGCAATCTGAATGGCTACCTGCATACCGTCACCCAGCACAGATAAAGGAGACACAATGAAATACGCTATTTTACTTAAGGTGTTAACGGTGTCGCTGATGCTCTGCCTGTATTCGAAATCTGTATGGGCGCAATCTGTAGGAGCTGAACATGCCGAAACGGCTGTTGCTATTTTGGATACGGCGGTTCCCTTTGCGATTGGGGCACGTGAAGGTGAGCAAAGTATTCGCGGATCCTTTGGTTGGCCTACTTTTCAAGAAGGGTTTGTAGAGGGTGTTTATTTTCGTTTTGACCCTGATGGTTATGCTCGTATGAGCCGCAGCCCTAGATTGGATGAGGATTTATTTGAAGTCATTTGCCAACTTGGAACGACAACATGTTCTGCTAAAAAACAGAATCTGGAAATCGTGCTTACGGATCACGGCCAAGTACAGATTAAAATTGATGGCGTAACACCTGAGGACACGTTTTTTCTATCTGACCGTAAAACGGAACTGCCATTATCTGGTGCTATTCTACAACCTTTGGATCATCGGCTTGAAGCCTTGTTATCATCGGGCGGTGATTTGATTGTACGGCGGCAAGTTGAAACAATTCAGACGCATTCCTTGCAAGGTTTTCTGACAACGATAACGTATTTACGTTGGGTTGCTCAGAACCAAGCATCCTTCGTTTTCCCGCGCGGATGGCCCGTACCTAGTCAAAACGTTGGAGAGCGGAATGTGAATATGACCGTTTCAAATAGTTGGAATAATGCTGGTAATTCTTTGCCAAAAACGTTGTCGGATAATTGGCGCCAAGCACCTACTCAGGTATTGGGGCGTAGAAATTTACAAGCGGTTCAAGCTTTGGGCGGTAGCAGGCAATTGAATGTATCTGTGCTGCCTGAAAGGTCTGCCAATGTTTTTGCGGCACAGGCGCAAGGCCGTAGTCTATCAGCAGATGCCAATCGGTTTGGAACGGTTCAAAACCGAACTGGTGAAGTATTACAAGTGGGTATACAACGAAATGTCACCCTGCAGAGCGACATTGGAACTCAGATTATTGTACTCGAAACAATGTTTTCGGATGTCGATGTGAAGCTTAATATGGTTCTTGCTCGCATGGGGATATTAGAACGAAAGCTAGCGCTTTCAATGCAAACGCAACCTGTTTTAGGTGCACAAATTTTGCAGCAAGATAGTGTTAATTTTTTTGCAGAACCAAGCACACAGAAAAGCGTTTTAAGGCAACAGATACTTTCTGAAATATTAGAATCGCCAAGAGGATCAAATGCTGTGGATCCAGAACGGAATCTAAATGTTCCCATTAAGAAAAATATTTTAGAACGTTTGCTGGAAGAGCTGAATGGGAATGCGCCAAAGGATGAAGGACCTGTAGTCGAAATACAAAACACAGATAGAGATTTTATCTCATTGTCTGAGTACATTAATCAAGTGGTTCAAAAGAAAGCAGGAGAATAAGCCGCGCTGAATATTTTTTGCAACCTAGATGAAATGGAATGCTAAATATGACGATAGCAAAACTTAATGTACCAAAACCGCTAGCAAGAAAGTCGGATGAAATTGTGAAGTCTATTCGTGATATTCCAAGATGGATGCGATTAGCATCAGGTGTTTTAGGCCTTTTAACAAGTTTTCTGTTGGTGGGATTACCTGCGATTGTTCTGGTTATAATTGATCGCGTTATACCCTCTAGCAATCAACACGCGCTGTGGTCATTGTTCTTTTTGGGGACATCAACGATTGTCGCTGTTTCATTGATTGAAATTATGCGTATGAAAGCTTTGGAAAATTACATCGTTAATGTCCGAGGGGTTATATTTTTCCAAGATTCATGTTTTGCCCTGTTTTGGGCTCTTGTTATTGGGTTCATTCATCCCGCGTTATCTTTACCTTCTATATTGGGTGCATTGTATTTATTTGTATTTTGGAAATTCAGAAAACCGTTAACGCGCAAGGTGATCACGGAAAATGATTTACCCGATTTTGAAGCTGAAAAGATTAGCGCCTGCGGTTTAGGGCCTGCTTTTTCTGAAATGGCGTCACAAGGGAAATTCCCAGCGTTTCAACGTTTGGATTTTCAAACAATTAGTCAGTGGTTTACGATTGGGCTGCTTAAAAGGTTAACTTTTATTGGTGTGTTAGTTCTATCATCTTGGTTGCATATGAATGGTCTGATTTCATTAGGGACTGCCGTTGGTGCTTTGTTTCTGAACCAGATGAATATTGAAGTATTTACACGTTGTTTCCAAGTGGCATCCCTTAGGACGCCACGGCATGATGTTGCACAGCTAGATGAAATTATAAAAACACGCYATCAAAATAATAAACCGGTTGTTGTTGATAGCGGTGGTATACTGACKATTAATTGCATTAACGGAGCAGGCTTTTCTTCATTTTCKGCCGATATATTTTCAGGGCTATGCTTAACTTTTATTGGACCTTCTGGTTGCGGAAAATCAAGRATACTTGAAGCAATAGCAACTGGTTGCTTTGATAAGGGGACGGTAAYGCTAGATAAGGTTTCGTGGGATAAGCTATGTTTAGGCGGAAATGCTGTTGGCTATGTACCCGCAAGTCCAATCAATTTGCCTGGAACCATTGTTGATAATGTTACGGGTTATGACCCTATGGCGCAAAARKCCCGTGCGATTGAACTTATTCGACAACTTGATCCCTATGAAGATGTATTCAAAGATGAAAACCTTTTTGAAGATACTTTGAAAAATAATTTTAGCCCGCAAGGACAAATAGTATCTATTGCRCGGGCTTTTTATATAGACGCGCCTGTTTTGATTATAGATTCACCAGAATTGTTTTTGGATAAAGCATCAAAAGCTGCGCTGCTGGCGCTGATCTTGAAAGCGAAAACTGACGGAAAAATTGTATTACTTGCAACGGATGATGATTACCTAATGACCGCTGCCGATGAAGTTGTGAAATTGGATCGAGGGGAAGTTACCGATCGCGGKCCRATGGCAGAAGTTTTRGCGCGRCAYCATGAAAGGTGGGTGCGGGTATCGTTCGAGCCAACGAAACGAGATGCTTTTCGTTTAGCGCTGTGGCTAGACAGTCAGTTAAATATTGGCTTGTCAGCGGAAATGGTTTCTCGGATCAAACAGACGGCGGTYGATATGCTTTTCCTTGCGCCCCGTGATACGTTGGGAGGACTTGAGGATAGYAGTATTTTTGATCTGAAGGTCGGGCGTGATTATGCTATGATTTCTATGCATGACCGAGGTGACCTGCTTGAAATGGAAGATGCTAATTTGCTGGATGTAGAGGTTCAGCGCATTGTTTCGGATACGGATGGGTTCACACAAAAATTGCAAGAGGGTTTTCGTCAAATTACGGTAACGTTTACCGACCGTGAAAACATTCGATCAATGCCTGTAGCGATCGGGGCTTAGATGTTTTCCTTATATAAAAGAAAACGTATAAGTGCRTCTGGTTTGAGAGACCCAGAAGAATTACAAGCGTTTKTACRGCGTAAAAATCAAAAAACGATCATTATACGCAATATAAATGCACTCGGTTTTTTGTTTGGAGCTGCWGTAATTYTTATGATTTCAGTAATTATYGYAGCGTATTTTTYACTTCAACCTGTTGTTGGTTCTGCAAAAAATGGTTGGATTAATGTTCGTAATTTGACGCCAGTTGAAACAGTTTTGGCCCCTGCTTCTGGCCGATTTRATGAGGTATATATTAGCGCTGGGCAGCAAGTGCAAAAAGGTCAATTGCTAGGATCAATTGAGACGCAAAGCTTGAAAAAAGCTTATGATGTCGCCGAGATTGATTTTGGTGAAAAACTTGTACAATTAAATTGCTTGGTGGCTCTAAAAGCTGGGCGCACCCAATTTAGTTTGCCGTTCAAAGCTAAGTTGTTGGTCAAAAAGTTCATAAAAAAAACATATGTGCAGAAACAGGTCGAACGTTGCAATCAAAAGTTGCGGTTTAATTTGTTTGAAACTCAATCACAACAAGAACGTCTTAGTGCGATGGAGGATAAGGTTAAGTTACTAACGTCTACGCTTGATTTGCGCATTGCTTTATCGGATGTTCCACTTGAAGAAATAAATCAATTGAATGCCGACGATAATGTACGAGAGCTGTCAAAACAGTACATAAACAAATTTGTGCCGATGATCGCCTTGGCTGAAGCCGAAGAAAACCTTCAAAAGYTACGCTATGATTACATAAAATCTGAATGGGCAAAATCAGAAAGTTTGTTTCAGCGTATTGAAAAGCTTCAAAAAGAGGTGGAAATTTTGGATAGCYACATGCAGAATTTAAGCAAACAGATCGAGAAAAAYTTTATTCACGCTACCATATCGGGAACTGTTTTGGCGAATAGTATGCCAATCACTGGGTTGAAATATCTGGAAAATTCYGAAGTTTTCTCGATACAGCCMGCAAAGAATAAATATCAACTTTCAACGCTAGTTTCACCCCATGAYGTAAATCGTTTYATAGTTGGAACAGAGGCGTGGGTAACGTTTTCAGGTCTTAATAAAAAAAGAAGGCTGAAAACTAAAACCGTAGCAGTTAAYCGAACCATGAATGGAGARCTTGAAGCCATTTTAGAGGTTTCAGGTGACCCTGAAAAAAATACTAAAGTCATTTTTGATGCTGGATAYCAAGGGGCGACAGAGCAACGGTTTTCAGCGATTGTAACGATTGGCGAAGAGACGTTGTTACAAAGTCTTATTTCCGTAATAAAAGTTGGCGCGTGATGGGTCACGTCTGAACTGCATCTTGTTTTTCGAGGGTTGGTGTGTAAACTTATATATATGATGGATAAAAGCCTAATAACGCCAGAGACGCCCGCAGAAATTGAGCTTTTAAGTGTCGCCAAAACGGGTGAAATTTATACCTTTGACAAAGGTATTTTGCCCGTAGACGCCGATACAAATGGTATCATTCGTGGGACATTTTTAAGAGCTATTTTACTTGATGCTGTACCCGATTTTAAACTGCATGAAAAAGGTTTGCGCCTGAAAGGTTTACGTATTGAAGGTACGTTCGATT
>NVSA01000023.1 GCA_002401045.1 Paracoccaceae bacterium | reverse complement strand
TTTTTACCTACACCACCACCAAGGAATGCACCGCCGCCAAGAGCGTAAGTAGCACCTAGACCGTAGGCTGCAGACGTTGCAGTAGATGTATCACCGTAAGCAGCTTGCAATGTAACGCCGTTGCTCAATTTATATGAAGCACCCAACTGGTAAGCGTCGAAGCCATTGTCAGCGTCAAGGTAGCCAGCATTTACTTCAAGCGCGCCAGTTTTATAACCAGCTGAAAGAGCAACTGTTTTAACGCCAATAAATCCAGCGTCAGCATAACCAAGGCCTACAGAGAAACCGTTAGTTGAGTAAGCAACCGCAATTTCTTGGATGTCTGTCAAACGACCTGAGTCAGAAACAGCAACATTAACACCGTTAAAGTTAGCAGACAAAGTTACGTTCTGAGTTGCTGGAGTGAAGTTAAACGTGCTGTCGGCTGCGAATAGACCATTGAGAGTTGCACCAACATCAGCACCTAGACGGCTAGAGATGTTGAATGGACCCCAACCGTTAATGTGGCCGACTTTAGCTGGAGAAAGGTTCAAAGTTGAAAGAATCGCGCCGTTTGTGTTACCCGCAGCGAGTTCCCAAGTGTCTGTACCGATTGTAAATTTCGGGGCATTCATAGTACCAGTAGTAGCAGCGCCGTTTACAGCGTTACCAACAGTCCAGTTGCGAATTCCAGTTTGGAAAGTGAATTTTAGACCACCGTCTGTTTCGCCAGAACCGATAAAGTCCAGGTGCAAACGTGTTGATACTTGTGTTTTGACTGCTCCTGAGTTGTCGTACAATAGGCCTAACCAGCCTACGCCTTTGACTTGGATGTCAGCGGCAGCGGCAGACGCTGTAAGCGCAAGAACTGTAGTCGTTAGAAGAACTTTTTTCATAAGTAATCCCTCGTTTAGTGTTAAAAGGTGCACCACATTCCAAGGAACCCCAGAATGAGTAGGCTGAACATCAATGTTTGAACCCCTTTCGTCAAGAATTGCGATCTCGAACTTGTGTATCTGATTTTCGGTGATGCAAAGCTGCCACAGTGAAAGTTTTGCCAAACCCATCAAAGCCCTTGTAGGGTTTCGTGCAAAACGATAGTAAATTGGGCAACTGTTTGGATTGAGGTGGGGCGTTTATGGATAAGTTTCTCAAAATAGTGTGTTTGGCTGTTGTGGCAATGGCTTTGACTGCATGTAGTGGCGGGTTTGGATCGAGTAAGTTTCTAGGCTCAAAACGCACGACTACATCACAGACAGCTAATACAGGGCAAAAAACTGCAAAACCAGATCAGCAGTCTACAACGTTCGGGGATGGCACGGGGTCGCGCTTGGGTGACCTGTTTAAGTCTGTTGATGATAACACAAATGTTCGTGTGAATAAGTATCTGTGGAATGCGGCGCTGGAAACGTTAAGTTTCTTACCAATTGAGGCCGCTGATCCCTTTACAGGTGTGATGGTGTTGGGCTGGGGTAAAGCGCCGGGCGCTGGCACACAGTTTCGCGCAACGATTTTGGTGCAAGACCCTGCATTAGAAGCGGGATCGTTAAAGGTTGCGGTGCAAAAACGTGGTGGTTCTGCCAGTGCTGAAACAAACCGTCGTATAGAAGACGCGATTCTAACCCGTGCGCGTCAATTGCGGATTCGGGATGCAAAGCGGCGCTAGGCCTTTTTGTTTTTCAAATTTATGTATAAATGATTGCGCCAGACAGATTGTCTGGCGTTTATTTTATGAGGATAAGATATGTCACGGTATAATGCGCGGATCGTAGAGCCTAAATGGCAAGAAGCTTGGGATAAGGCCGCTGTTTTTAAAGCAGAGCGTGATGAGACCCGTGAGAAATACTATGTATTGGAAATGTTCCCTTATCCTTCTGGCCGCATTCATATGGGGCATGTACGCAATTATACGATGGGCGATGTGGTCGCGCGGTATAAGGCGGCAAAAGGTTTTAATGTTTTGCACCCAATGGGGTGGGATGCGTTTGGAATGCCTGCGGAAAATGCGGCGATGGAGAATAATGTCCATCCTGGTGATTGGACCTATCAAAACATTGCGGATATGCGCGCACAGTTAAAACCTATTGGTTTGTCGATTGATTGGTCACGGGAATTTGCGACCTGTGATCCAGAATATTATGGCAAACAACAAGCGATGTTCATTGATATGCTGGGCAAAGATTTGGTTTACCGCAAAGAAGCCGTGGTGAATTGGGACCCTGTTGATATGACAGTTTTGGCCAATGAGCAGGTCGAAAATGGCCGTGGTTGGCGCTCTGGTGCTTTGGTTGAACGCAAAGAATTAACCCAGTGGTTCTTTAAAATCAGTGAGTTTTCCGAAGAATTGCTGGACGCGATTGATGGTTTGAAAGAATGGCCAGAAAAAGTGCGCACCATGCAACGCAACTGGATTGGTAAAAGCCAAGGGTTGCAGTTCAAGTTCAAAACAATGGGTGCCCCTGCGGGTTTCGAAGACCTGGAGGTCTATACAACACGCCCAGATACATTATTTGGTGCCAGCTTCGCGGCGGTGTCTTGTGATCATCCGCTTGCCAAAGCGTTAGAAGCTGAAAACCCTGATATTGCGGCGTTTAATGCCGAGTGCCGTAAGTTGGGGACGACTGAAGAGGCGTTAGAGACGGCTGAAAAGAAGGGCTTTGATACAGGCATTCGGGTTGCACATCCGCTGGACCCTGCTTGGGAACTACCTGTTTATATCGCCAACTTTATTTTGATGGGCTACGGCACGGGCGCGATTTTCGGTTGCCCTGCACATGATCAACGTGATCTGGATTTTGCYCGCAAATACGACCTGCCTGTTACGCCTGTGGTTTGTGCGGAYGATCAAGACCCTGATACTTATACAATTGGGGCTGACGCCTATACGGGCACTGGSCRCATTGTGAATTCGCGRTTCTTGGATGGTATGACCATTRAAGAGGCKMAAACRGAAGTAAACAAACGGATTGAGKSCAAGGGYGTSGGMGTTGCRAAAACAAACTACCGTCTRCGTGACTGGGGTGTTTCGCGGCAACGCTATTGGGGYTGTCCGATCCCTGTTGTGCATTGTGACGCTTGTGGTGTTGTGCCTGAGAAAAAAGARAATTTGCCAATTAAATTGCCCAAGGATGTGACYTTTGACAAGCCTGGYAATCCRTTGGAYCGTCAYCCAACATGGCGCGATTGTGAATGTCCTGCTTGTGGCAAGCCTGCCAAGCGCGAAACCGATACGATGGATACTTTTGTAGACAGTTCTTGGTATTATTCACGCTTTACATCGCCCCATGCGGATACGCCCACYAATGCAGAAGATGCCGCTTATTGGATGAATGTTGATCAATATATCGGTGGTGTGGAACATGCGATTTTGCATCTGCTTTATTCGCGTTTCTTTGCGCGTGCGATGAATTTGACCGGTCATTTGCCGAAAAAAGCAATTGAGCCATTCAATGCGTTGTTTACCCAAGGCATGGTGTGCCATGAGACCTATCAAGACCCTGATGGTAAGTGGCTAACACCTGACGATATTAAGCCTGTTGAAGGTGGCTATGAGACAGCGGATGGGCGCGACGTTACGGTTGGCCCTTCTATTAAAATGTCAAAATCGAAAAAGAACGTGGTCGATCCCGAAGATATTATTGACCAATACGGCGCTGATACCGCGCGTTGGTTTGTGATGTCTGACAGTCCGCCCGAACGGGATGTTGAATGGACGGCCTCTGGGGCGGATGCCTCGTGGAAACATTTGCAACGGGTGTGGCGCTTGGCGGATGAAATCATTGCAGGCGCTGAGAGTGCTGGGGACGACAAAGCAACCTTAGCATTGCAAAAAGCAACCCACCGTGCAGTTGATGACGTCACCAAAGGTATCGAAGGTTTTGCCTTTAACAAGGCCGTAGCGACCCTTTATCAATACACTAATACAGTGGCTAAATCAGGCGCTGGGAAGTCTGCAAAGGTTGAAGCGATGCAGACCATGGCGCTGATGATGCAACCGATGACGCCGCATTTAGCCGAAGAAGTTTGGTCAGTGATGGGCGGTGAAGGCCTCGTTTCACAAGCATCTTGGCCTGTGGTTGATCCTGCAATGTTGGTAGATGATACAATCGTTATGCCGATCCAAATCAACGGTAAGCGCCGTGATGAAATGGAAGTCGATAAATCAATTTCAAAAGAAGAGCTTGAAAAATTGGTTCTGACAAACAAGACTGTTCTACGTGCATTGGATGGTAATGCACCAAAGAAATTAATCGTTGTTCCAGGGCGTATTGTGAATGTTGTTATATAGTCGACGTAATTTGATTTTGGCTGCGGTCAGTGGATTGGCACTGTCTGCTTGTGGTTTTGAACCTGTTTATAAAGAAGGCTCGGCAACGGCTTCTTTAAAGGGCCAGGTCGAAATTGTTGCGGGCAAATCGCGCGAAGAATTTGATTTGCGTGAGCGGCTTTTGGAACGTTTTGGATTTTCAGAGACTGCAAAATATCGGCTGACTTACACTTATGATGTTGAATCGTCGGGCTTGGCGGTATCAAATACGGCTGAAATTACACGTTATAACCTGTCTGGCGTTTCCAAGTTCAAGATTTATGATGTGAATGGAACACTTGTTTATCAAAGTGTTGTGACCGCATCGACGGCTTATAGTGCGACATCAGAAACCTATCCGACACGTGTGGCGGAACAAGATGCGCGATCACGGCTTGCGCTAGCATTAGCGGATCAAATTGTTTCGCGGATTGGTGTGACCGCAGGTTCTTGGGTCAAATGAAACTTGCAGGCGCGAAAGCAGCGGCATTTTTTTCAAAGCCAGATAAAAGCTGTTCAGGGGTTTTGATCTTTGGATCAGACGCTGAAAAAATATCCACGCGCCGTGCTGATCTGGTCGTCGATTTAGTTGGAAAATCCGCCCAAGATGAAATGCGCCTGACCCGTCTTGCGGCCGCCGAGGTACGTAAAGACCCTGCTCTTGTGCTTGATGCACTAACGGCGCAGGGTTTTTTCCCTGGGCCGCGTGTAGTGGTGGTTGAAAATGCGACAGACGGATTGTCATCGGTTTTTGATACGGCGATGAAAGAATGGCGTGAAGGCGACGCGCAGTTAATCGTCACAGCGGCCTCACTGAATGCACGCTCAAAACTGCGTAAAGTGTTTGAACCGTTGCCGAAATTTTATGTCATTGGCCTGTATGACGACCCAACGCGCCCTGAAGAGATTGATAAGATTTTAGCAGATGCTGAATTAAATTCAGTGGACCCAGATGCCCGTAAGTTTCTGGCTGTCTTGGCGCGGGACTTGGCATTGGGGGATTTCAAGCAAACCATTACCAAGGTGGCGTTGTATAAATTGAAAGATACAAACCCTGTATCTGTTGCCGATATTGAAGCCTGCGCCCCCATCGTTTTTGATGCAGATATTGATGATATTTTGCATATCGTGGCCGAGGCGCGCAGTGCTGAAGTTGCGATGACGCTTAAACGTCTGGCAGGGCAAGGTGTGTCGCCGACGGCGCTTTGTATTGGTGCCACACGGCATTTTCGCCAATTACATGCCGCGACTTGTGACCCGCAAGGGCCTGATGTTGGATTTAGCAGAGCGCGTCCGCCTGTGTTTGGCCCGCGAAAAGATCGCCTTGTGCGGCAAGCACGTGGATGGGGGCGACCCAGACTGGAAATGGCTTTGGCAGAGTTAATGGACACAGATTTGACGTTACGGTCACCAAAACCTGTGCCAGAAATGGCGTTAGTGGAGCGGGCTTTTATTCGTTTGGCGATGATGCGGCCAAAATAGTTAGCCGATTTTTGGCAATCCGCCCTTAATCTCAATAACACGTTGTGGGTATGGAATTTGGATGTTGTTTTCTTTCAACGCATTCCAGATCAGAAATAAAACGTCAGATGAGTATTTGTTTTTGCCGTCATCAATGCCTTCGACCCAGAACTCTACTGCGAAATCAATGCCAGAATCGCCAAAGCCACGCAGCTCACAGTCGGGTTTTTCTGGCTTGCTTAAGACGGCTGGGTGGCTTGCCACTGCTTTTTCGATAATGGCAGGTATCAGATTGATATCTGTGTCGTAAGAGACGCTAAAAGGAACCTCGTAGCGGTTGCCTGATCCTGCATCTGACCAGTTGGTGATGCGGGTTGTGATGAAGTCCTCATTTGGGACGACGATCCATTTTCCATCGAAAGTTTCTAGGATGGTTGCACGGGACAGCATTTTAACAATGGTGCCTTGCTGCCCGCCATCAAGTTCAACGTAGTCGCCAACGGTTGCTTGGCCTTCTAAAAGCAGGATGATGCCAGAGATATAGTTTGAGGCGATTTTTTGCAGGCCAAAACCAAGCCCGACACCAATCGCGCCGCCAAGAACGGCTAAGGCAGACAAGTTTAGACCAAGAATATTCATTAACAGTAGAAAACATCCGCCGTAAATTGAGAGTTCAAAGGCCTTTGTGGCCAGCTCACGGGTTGGAATGCGTAAATCTTGTTGAGCGCGAATGTATTCAGCACCGCGATCATTTGACCACCGACCCAACCAGAAAATAATGCCGCCAAAGATAACCCCTCGGACAATAGAGAGTAATGAAAAGCTGATGTTGCCGATCGTAATTTTAGATGCGGCTAGCTGAGCCGTGATTGGATCTAGGATGCCCAGTGCATAAAGTGCCGCAATTGGAAGGATGATGTACTTGCCTAAAAGTTTAAGGAAAGGCGCGTAGATAATATTGCGTACTAAGATACGGGCGGCCAATAAGATAAACAAACGTTTGCCAAATGCAATGACTGCGCCTGTACCAAAGATTGAGCGGGTGATTTGTTCGCCAATTGCGGTAAACCCATAGGCTAATAAGGGAAGGAGTAAGGGTAAGAAAAGTAAGCAAAAGCGTAAGATATCGACCAGATAACCTTGCTTGCTTTTGGCAGGTGTCAGAAGGTGTTTTAAAACAGGGTTTATCTTTTTACTGACAAAAACAGCGACAAGATATGCAACAACCAGCAATGCGAACTGTGACCACGCAGCGGGGCTGGTTAGCCAATTATACGCGATGGTATAGGCTTGATCATAGTACTCTAAAGCTTGGTCTTTTAACGCCATTTTCATGCCCGATAGATTCGTTTCGTTGCTCTTTTATAAGTATTAAGCAGCATATGCCATGTCGTTGGATGCAATTCTGCTTTAGCCGATAAGGTTGACGCCTCTGACATATTCCGAACGTATAGCCCAGTTGTGGCTTGTACGTAGGTTTAATCGGAATACATTAGTGTGAAATGTAAGGATATCTCATGACGATTACGGCGCAARAAACCACACAAAAATTGTTGAAATTCGCGCGTGATGCAGGTGCTCAGCATGCAGATACGATCTATGTGGATGGTCAAAGCGTTTCGATTGATGTGCGYGARGGYGCGTTGGARCATGCCGAGCGWTCAGAGGGRTCTGAYATTGGTTTGCGGGTGATCATTGATCAAAAGCAAGCCTGTGYTTCGGCGTCAGACATTAGTGATTACACGCTRSAACARATGGCAGAACGCGCTGTTGCGATGGCAAGAGAAGCGCCTGTTGATGAACATATCGGGTTGGCTGATCCTGATATGTTGGTGCAACAATGGGATGCGGCCGCGTTGGAATTGGCCGATGATACTGACAAGCCGACCCCAGAGCAGTTGCAAGAACTTGGGCTTCAAGCTGAAGCGGCGGCTCTTGGCGTTAAGGGTGTCTCAAAGGCGCAAGGGTCAAGCGCTGGYTGGAGCGATACATCTGTTTATYTAGCCGCGTCTAATGGGTTTGAAGGTGGCTATCGCCGCACGTCGCACYCGACCACCTGTGTGGCAATTGCGGGTGATGGCTCAAATATGGAACGTGATTACTGCGGTGAAGGACGTACTTATTTGCAAGATATGCCTGACGCTGAAACCATTGGGCATCTTGCGGGAATGCGGGCTGTCGCAAAGCATGGGGCGATTAAACCGCCAACGGGCAATTTTCCTGTATTGTTTGATGAACGCATTTCCTCAACACTGATTGGGCATATTTTATCGGCGATTAATGGCGTTGCAATACTGCGGGGTTCAAGYTGGTTGAAGAATGACATGGGGGCGCAAATTTTRCCCGCTAATATGTCTTTGGTTGAAGACCCTTATCGTAAGCGRGTGCCTGGCTCAAAGCCATTTGATGCAGAAGGTTTAGCGGTTCAAAAGCAATCATTTTTTGAGAATGGKGTTYTAAAAAGCTGGGTGCTTGATTTGGCARCGGCGCGTAAGCTTGGAYTGCAAAGCACTGCAAATGCGGCACGGGGCGTTGGYGGGCCGCCCTCGCCGTCGGTCGGGAATTTAGCATTAATTGGTGGGCAAGAAACCCGCCAAMAATTATTGTCTGATATGGGTACAGGCTTGTTGGTAACAGGYTTAATYGGCTCAACGATTAGCCCAACAACGGGTGATTATTCGCGCGGRGCGCATGGGTTTTGGGTTGAAAATGGTGAAATCAAACACCCTGTTAATGAATGTACAATTGCGGGAAATTTGRAAGATATGCTGAAAACRATACGTGCGGCTGATGATGCGCCTGCACATCTTTSACGGCTTATTCCAAGTTTACTTGTTGAGAGGTTAACAATCGCGGGTGCCTGATCTTAGTCTCATAAAAGACGYGGCGATCGATGCGGGTAAGATYGCGTTAAAGTACCATAAAACGGATGTCGAGAAGTGGGACAAAGGCGGCGGGCAAGGGCCTGTTTCACGYGCTGATATTGAGATCGATACCATGTTGAAGACGCGGCTTTTGGAGGCACGCCCGAGTTATGGTTGGCTGTCGGAAGAAACCGAAGATGATGCTGCACGCCTAAGCCATGAGTATACTTTYATTGTTGATCCTATTGATGGTACACGGGCGTTTTTGGCCGGTACAGATGATTTTTCGACGTCTATTGCGCTTGCTAAAAATGGCACTGTCATTGCAGGTGTCGTGCATTGCCCTGCTAAAGAACTGACCTATTGGGCTGGCCTGGGACAAGGGGCATATCTTAACGGTGAGCGCTTGTCTTGTGGGATGAATGGCACCTTGCAAGGCGCGCGCGTTTTGGCATCTGGATCGCAGTTGAAACCAGATTATTGGCTGGGTTCAGTCCCCGCGTTTGAGCGCCATTTTAGATCGTCGTTGGCTTATCGTTTGTGCCTTGTTGCCCAAGGTCATTTCGATGCGATGTTCACGTTTCGCCAGACGTGGGAATGGGATGTTGCGGCGGGGGATTTGATCTGTAATGAGGCGGGGGCAATTGTGACGAATAAAGCCAAAGGGATTACGCGCTACAACCAAGACCGTCCTTGTCACAATGGTCTCGTGGCAGGATCACCACAGTTGCACCGACAATTGAGTGCACGGATAAAGTAACTGATTTTAGTTGGGAATGAAGTCACCTGTGTTTAGCAAATTAGAACTTTCATTGTATCTTGGGGTAACCCGTCTTGGRTCTGSCTTGATGAAGCGTCACTGTCGGACAATGGCGCAAGCGCAAGGTATAAGCGATGTTAAGTGTAATGAGCGTTTAGGCAAAGCATCACAGACGCGTCGCGATGGTTATTTGATATGGTTTCATGCCCGCGATATTCAACATGCGCGCCCGTTTTTGGACGTGATCGAAGAGCTTGTTGAAATTTATCCTGATTTACAATTTCTAATTACAACGCGGAAACATGAGCATATCGCGGATTTTGAGGCGCAGTTGCCYGACTATATTTGCCATCAGTTTCTACCGTTGGAATTGATGAAACCTATACGTGAGTTTTTGGCCTATTGGACACCTGATATCGCGGTTTTTTCAGGCGGGGAATTGTTGCCGCGCATGATGCGTGAAATTGRCAAAGAAGATATTCCTTTGGTGTCGGTTAACACACAAATTACAGARCGGATGTTCCACCGTTTRAAATGGTTGCCAGGGCTGGCAAGTGCCATGGTTAAAAGTTTTGATATGATTTTGGTGGAAAATAAAATTCAAATGAAACGTTTGAAACGTATGGGGGCGGTTGATAGCAAGCTTAAACTTGCAGGGGCGATTTCACGTACAAAAACAGTTTTGGAAAATAATGAAAGTGTTTATGCTGGACTGTCAAATGCCATTGGCAGTCGTCTTGTGTGGATGTCGGCCTATACCGCGCGTGGTGAGGAAGATGCTGTTGTAAATGCTCATAAAACAGCGCTGCGTCGAACACGCCGCTTGCTGTTGATTTTGCAAACTCAAGAACCAGGCCGTGGGCAGGCTATTTCTCAGCGGTATGAAAACCAAAACTTGACGTTTGCATTGGCTGAAAACGGTGAATTACCTGATGAGAATACAGATGTTTTTGTAAGTGGGGACGCAGATGCTTTGTCGGTTTACTTACGTTTAGCATCGGTCACTTTTTGTGGTGGGACTTTGTCAACGGGGGCAACCATTGATCCGTTTCACCCTGCATCATTAGGGTCTGCCATTGTGTACGGCCCTGTTTTGTCTGACTATGAAGAAGATTTTTATCGATATGCACAGGCAGGAGCGGCGCAATTGGTGGTGAACGGCGGACAGCTTGCAAAAACGATTGTGCAAACTATCGTGCCAGATGTTGCCGCTGAAATGGCGCATAACGCTTGGGATATTAGTTCTGAAGGCGGGGTTGCGACAGGTTTGTTGATTGCCGAGATACAAAAAATCTTGGGCTTTGAGGAGCTAAGTTATGAAACCGCCTAAGTTTTGGATGAACACCCCTGATCGCCCCTCGTTTTGGGCGCATGTTTTAGCGCCTCTTGCTGTCTTGTGGAAACTTGCGGGTAGGCGGCGCTGGGAAAAGGGCGCACATTTTAAATGTTCTGTGCCTGTTATTTGCGTGGGTAACGTCAATTTGGGTGGCACAGGTAAGACGCCAAGCGCCATTGCGATTGTGATGATGTTGAGTGATATGCAAAAAAATGTGCATGTGATTACGAGGGGCTATAAGGGCAGTTTGCAAGGGCCTGTTTTGGTTGATCCAAGCATTCATACGGCGGATGAGGTTGGTGATGAACCTTTGCTGTTAGCCGCGTTTTGTAAAACATGGGTGGCTAAAGACCGCCAAGCGGGCGCGGGCGCGGCGATTGACGCTGGTGCAGATGTTTTGGTTCTGGATGATGGTTTGCAAAACCCTAGCCTGCACAAAGATCTAAGTATTTTGGTCGTGGATACGCAGGTCGGATTTGGCAATGCGCGGGTGTTTCCTGCAGGGCCTTTGCGTGAAACTTTGAGCAGTGCTTTTGGTAAAGCAGACCTTGTTTTGGCTATTGGTCAAAGGCCGCAAAAGTTTCCAGATAGTATGCCTGTTGTCACGGCTCAATTGGAAGCTTTGCCCACAGGTATGGATTGGGATGGATTGTCTGTTTTAGCCTTTGCTGGCATCGGGCGCCCTGAAAAGTTTTTTGATACGTTGCGCGGGCTGGGGGTAGATATCAAAGCGACACGCAGTTTCGGCGATCATCAGAAAATCCCAAACACATTGTTGATGCGTTTGGAAAAAGAGGCATATGATTTRAATGCCCAGCTGGTGACGACAGAAAAAGATGCGGTTAGGTTRCCAAARGCATGGCAACAGAAGGTTTTRACTTTGCCTGTGCGKCTTGYTTTTGAGAATAATAAACTTTTAYTAACAAAGCTTAGAGCACTTTTTYCCTAAGCTTTGTTAGTCGTGTCATTTATAGTTTYGCATCCAGCTTTTCGCGYAATTCTTTTAAAGGAATATTCCCGATAGCTTTGCCATTAATGAACAAGGAAGGCGTTGAATTGACCTCATCGGCTTCGACATTTTYYTTGTAGGTTTCGATCAAAGATTTTGCCATATCTTGATCCTTCATACAYGTTTTCATGTCGTCATCTTTCAGGCCAGAAAGACGTCCTATTTTATACAGGTTTTCAATAATTTGTGCGCTATCATCGCCTGTAGCCCAATCGCGTTGGCGGGTATAAATCATATCAATGATSCCRAARTAWYKYTCYKRACCRCCRCASCGYGCMASCATWSCRGCCCAKAGRCYWARGCGGTCGAAATAGACTTCGCGGTACACCAGTTTTACTTTGCCCGTATCGATGTAGTCGGACTTAATCGTTGGCAGGATATCTTTGTGGAAATTTGCGCAATGTGGACATGTAAAAGATGCATATTCTTTTAACGTGATTGGTGCATCAGGGTCGCCCAAGATCATTTCTTGTACGATATATCCCGTCTTATCAGTTGCTGTTTCGGTCTCTTGGGCAAAGGCCGCCCCAGTGGATAGAAAGAGACCAGAGGCAAGGCYGGTATGAATGAATTGTCTGCGGTGCATGGGGAAATCCTTTATGCTTTTTGCYTGCGTTTGATGTTCTTGCCGAGGTTGGCAAGGGCGGCTTTCAGGTCAGAATTTGAGACATCTTCAACAGCTCGGTCGACGTCTTGGCTGGCCTGCGGTGAGAGTGTTTTTGCAGTCGGTTGATCATCATCACTTTGTTCTTGGCCAAAACCATAAGCGGCTGTTTGGGTGATGTTGATACGGTTAATGGCGGCGTAGCCGTAACAGCTGTTTACGCGTTTGATTAAGTCGGGCAATTGCATTTGCATCATAGGTGCATTCGCGCCGCTTACTAAAATGGTTAATGTCGCACCTAATCCTTGTCGGGGATAATGTACTTTTACAGGCTGTGCGATTTTAGCAAATTCTGCACCGACAAATTCACGCCAATGGGTTAGCAGGCGTGTTTCAACGAATCCGCGTTTTTCAGTTGCACTGCGGATTTGTTTGCCCAATATACCACCCGCACGGGCAAAACCGTACGTCATACGCTTTGGGCGCATATAGGCTTTGGATTTTTTTGGCGTAAAGTTTGACATTGTTCCGATTTGCTTTGATGACCTATATCTTACGTGGCTGGGATATAGTTTCCAGTGAATAAGCACTAACGGGGATATAAAACTTGCGTGATCGACGACAACATTTGGCACCTGAGTTGTTGGGGTGGTACGATAATCATGCGCGCGCCATGCCGTGGCGTGTGTCGCCGAGTGATCGTTTGGTGGGGGTGGTGCCTGATCCATATCAGGTTTGGATGTCGGAAATTATGTTGCAGCAAACCACGGTTGTAACCGTGCGAAACTATTTTTTGAAATTCATTGCACGTTGGCCAACTGTGTTTGATTTGGCGGCTGCCAAAGACGAAGACGTCATGGCTGCGTGGGCAGGATTGGGCTATTACGCCCGTGCGCGGAATTTGCTGAAATGCGCGCGCGTTGTGGCAGATGAGCTGGGTGGGAAATTTCCCGTGGATGAGCCTGATTTGCAAAAGCTACCTGGCATTGGGCCTTATACATCGGCGGCGATAGCCTCGATTGCTTTTGATCGTTCCGCCACAGTTCTGGACGGTAATGTGGAACGGGTTATGGCGCGTATGTTTAGTGTTTTGGAACCGCTTCCCGCTAGTAAAGAACAGTTACGTGGTTTGGCGAAATCTATGTTGCCTAAATCTCGGTTTGGGGATTATTCACAGGCTGTGATGGATTTAGGTGCAACGGTATGTACCCCGCGAAACCCAAGTTGTGGGGTCTGCCCATGGACGAAGGACTGCGTGGGGCGCAAGCAAGGTATTGCAGATACATTGCCAAACAAAACACCGAAAGCGAAAAAACCTACGCGCTTGGGCATTTGTTTTATTGCACAGGGTAAAAATAAAGATGTATTGTTGGAACGCCGCCCTGACAAGGGATTATTGGGCGGCATGCTGGGCTGGTTGGGGTCTGAATGGGCTGAAGATGAGCCTGAATTTGCACCGCCATTTGATGCAAATTGGGAAAAACTTTCCAGTGAAGTACGCCATACATTCACGCATTTTCATCTACGCCTGCAGGTCTACGTTTGTGCGCCACTAGATAAATTGCCGCAAAATATCGGTGTGGTTATTGCTGATTTTGATGATGCTGATTTACCAACCGTTATGCGTAAGGCTTGGCAGTTGGCGCATAAAGCTTAACGTGCATTTGCATATTGCTTAAACTGTGGTTAGTTTTCGCTAAAAAGGCCGCTGTTATGAGCATCCGTCACTTTCTAAAAGCATTACCATTCTGGATATCCATTGGGGCAATCGCAGTCGCTGCTTTGTCTGCATATTTGGGGGATTGGTGGCTGTTGTTAACGCCAGTTTATACATGGTGGGTGATGTCTCTGTTGGATGCTATTTTTGGTCTGAATACTCAAGACGTCGATCCTGAAACGCCTGATAGTGATCTTTTTTGGCATCGTTTAGTCACGATTATTTGGTTCCCTTTGCAGTTCATTTTAATCTTTGGTGGCATTGCATATGCACGCTGGTCAGATCTGTTGCAGGGCAGTGATGCGTGGTGGTTTATGGTCTGTGTCGGGATTTTAAGCGGGACGATTGGGATCGTCTACGCCCATGAATTGATGCACCAAAAACCTAAATTTGAACGCGTTTTAGGCGATGCATTGATGACAATTGCGCTTTATGGGCATTTTCGTTCAGAACATTTGTTGGTGCATCACCGCTATGTCGGCACACCAAGAGACCCCGTTACGGCACGTTACAATGAAGGGTTTCACCGCTTTTTGCCGCGTGTTTTGATTTCAAGCGCCAAGTCGTCTTGGCGTGCTGAAGTGCAAATGCTGGCGCGTAAAAAACTTGGCGCGTTCCACCGTAGTAACCCATTTTGGAAATATGCGGCTTTTCAAATAAGCTATCTGATTCTGGCGTTTTTAATTGCGGGTTGGTTTGGTGTCGGACTGTTCTGCTTGCAAGCTATTGTTGCGATTGTTCAGCTAGAGCTGGTTAATTATGTGGAACATTATGGGCTGACCCGCAGGCACTTGGGGGACGGTAAATATGAACATGTCATGCCGCATCATTCATGGAATGCCGCGCATAGAATAACGAATTATCTTTTGATCAATTTGCAACGCCATTCGGATCATCATTATAAGCCTAGCCGTAGGTTTCCGTTGTTGCAAAATTATACGGCTGATGAAGCGCCGCAATTGCCTGTGGGCTATCCCTTGATGACATCGGCAGCACTTTTCCCACCGCTTTGGAAGCGTATTATGAACAAGCGGGTCAAAGCGTGGCGCAAGCAATATTATCCAGATATTGAAGATTGGCACGCTTACAATAAGGCGCTTAATCCACAGCCCAAATAAAAAAGACCCCATCACAAGGACGGGGTCAGTTGGGCATAGTATCAAAGCGGCGGGGCTTTGATACTGTGGTAAAGGTATAGAATACTTAGTGTTAGGCTTGCATCTCGGCACGGATTTGCTGACGTAGCAAATCAATGGGGATGTTTTTACCCTCTTTTTTGTAGGACCAATATGTCCAGCCATTACAAGAGGGTGCGCCCTCAAGTGATGCGCCAACTTGGTGGATGGATCCTTTGGTGTCATGTGCCACAAGTGTCCCGTCTGCGCGGATTTTGGCTGTGTGGCGACCGTTCAAAGAGTATAGCTTTTCACCTGGGCGTAACATGCCGCGTTCAACCAATTGGCCGAATGGTACGCGAGGTTCCGCGCGCTTGGATCGGCTGACTTCTAGCGAAGACTTATCCAAGGTGCGGATCGACGCGATACGTTTTTCAGCAACTTTGCGATATTTTGCTTCGCGTTCAATGCCGRTAAAYGAGCGTCCCAATTTCTTGGCTACAGCGCCTGTTGTGCCTGAKCCAAAGAAAGGGTCAAGGACGACGTCACCAGGGTTTGTAGCCCCGATTAAAATRCGATGTAGCAGTGATTCTGGCTTCTGTGTTGGGTGCGCTTTGTTGCCGTCTTCGTCTTTTATGCGTTCGTGTCCGTTACAGATGGGCAAAACCCAATCAGACCGCATTTGCACGCCATCGTTCAAAGCTTTTAGGGCTTCATAGTTGAATGTGCTTTTTGATTTTTCAGATTTTGATGCCCAGATCATAGTCTCATGGGCATTGGTCAAACGTACACCGCGAAAGTTTGGCATTGGGTTTGATTTGCGCCAAATAACATCGTTCAAAATCCAGAAACCTGCGTCTTGCAAAACGGTGCCAACGCGGAAAATATTGTGGTATGATCCGATGACCCAAATTGCGCCATCAGGCTTTAGAATGCGGCGCGCGGCTGTCATCCAAGCGCGGGTAAATTCGTCGTAAGCGCGAAAGGATGAAAATTTATCCCAATCGTCATTTACGGCATCCACTTTGGAGTTGTCAGGGCGATGTAGATCACCCTTTAGCTGTAGGTTGTAGGGCGGGTCTGCGAAAATCAGATCAATTGAATTCTCTGGAAGCGCATTCATCGCCTCTACGCAATCGCCAGACAATATCTGGTTTAAAGGCAAGGTCACCCCTGCCGTGGTCTTTGTTTTTGTCATTCTTTACTGCCTCAATGCGCTTTTCGCGTCGTTGTTGCCCTAAAGATGATTCATTGTGGATTCCGCGTCAATTTCTTTTTGAATCAATACCTTGCCTAAATTTTGCCACACAAGATGTTGTGTATAGGTTTGAACGAACGTCTATGGTGTGGGGTCACACCTAGTGCAGCAAGCCCCTGTTGGTGCTGTTTGGTGCCGTAACCGGCATTGGTTTCCCACCCATAGCCGGGGAACTGTTGCGAAAGCGCCACCATTAATTTGTCGCGCGTGACTTTTGCAACGATAGATGCCGCCGCGATACTGGCTGATTTGCCATCGCCCTTGATGATGCAATCACTGGGGCAGGGCAGATTAGAGGGCGCTTTATTTCCATCAATCAGGGCGTGATCGGGAACTTGTGCTAATCCTGCAATCGCCAAAGACATTGCTTTTAGCGATGCTTGAAGAATGTTGATTTGATCTATTTCTTCRACCGAAACATGCACACAACATACATCGGCACTTTGCAATATTTGATCGTATAGAATTTCACGTCGTTTGGCGGATAGTTTTTTGGAATCGTTCAGACCGATTGGCACATTTTTTGGATCTAAAACCACAGCGCAGGCTGTGACAGGACCCGCCCAAGGGCCGCGTCCAACTTCGTCGACCCCAACAATCCGTAAAGTGTYTCCGAGTTTTTGCCATAAATTTGTTTCAAGTTCTAAGTCTGCCATTGTCCGCCACGCATTAAGATTTCTTGCCCTTAGAACATTTTTCAACAGGATTTGAAAACTCTGTTTGCTATTTCCGACTAAAACAGTCAGAAATAAGAAAATGCGATTCGAAAGGGTRTTATTATGTCTATGTTAGAGAAGCTAAATGCGAACGATGCTCAAAAAGTAGTGAATGTGCCAAAGTATGATGCACATGCTTTGACGCAAAACGGTGTTTTGGCAAATATTGTACTGGATGAAAAATGTTACACTTTGCGCATCACGCGCCAAGGTAAATTGATTTTGACAAAATAACGAGGAACGCTCWAAGGCGTTCCTCGACTGCTTTGATCCTTATGGATTCTAGTAGATAGGCGCATGTCTGCGATTTTTGTTGTGACTATGCTTTGGCTGTGGGGCGTTGTGAACGTGCCGAGTATTGTGACGGTACTGGTGTTTGTTAAGACACTTGCGAGAATAAAACGTTTTCCAGCCGTTTCGGGTGTAGCGTTTCCGTAAGCACGTTTTTGGTGGCTGGACACGGTGAATAACTTTTGCCCGTTTTGGGGGCGTATGCGCTACATGATGCCGGTCTTTATTTGTGGCATTTGCAATGGCAGCAATTGCGGCAACGCCGAGCAATAGTTTTACGATTTTCTCACCGTCGCTATCA
>NVSA01000022.1 GCA_002401045.1 Paracoccaceae bacterium | reverse complement strand
TTAAAATCCAGTGTCTTAGCCTGCGCCGCACCACCAAGAAAAGCAAGACCGCCCAAACCAGCAGCCCCCGCCATAATCTGGCGGCGGTTCAAAAAATCAGCCTTTGGCGTCACTTCAGAATAAGTCAGTCTAGACATCATGTTCCCCTTTTCGTCTTAACTGACTTAGAACACTCTGATGGCTGTGGCAAAACACGGCTCTTCACAGCTTTGTTGGAAATGTTTCACTTTGTCAGCGATTGCACATCAGGGCGCGGTGCAAGTTCGTTCAACGGAATAGACACCCCCGCCGATTTCACGATCCTGACATGACGCCGCCCGATTTCGCGCGGCTCTATAACTCCTACAGAATGGGCAATCATTTCCACTTCTTTGATAAGGTTATTCGCATAGTTCGCCACCTTGACCGATTTTGCCTCTGGCACCAAGCCCGTTTGCAAACGTTTATCATGTGTCGTCACCCCTGTTGGGCATGTGTTCTTGTTACACTTGAGCGCTTGAATACACCCCAGCGCAAACATAAAACCGCGCCCACAGGCAATAAAATCTGCCCCCGCCGCAAGCGCCCACGCCACATCAGACGGCGTGATCAATTTACCCGATGCAATCAGGCGAATACGGCCACGCAACCCTCGTGCATAAATCATATCCGACACTTTGGGCAAAGCTTCGCGCAACGGCAAACCGACAATATCCATCAACGGCATAGGTGCTGCCCCTGTGCCCCCGTCACGCCCATCCAGCGTGATAAAATCAGGTGCCGCTTCAACGCCACGCTCGACACATAAATCCAGAAACTGCCCCAAGGCATCGAAATCGCCCATCACTGTTTTAAACCCGACAGGTTTCCCCGTAACATCGCGGATATGGTTTAACATGTCATGAAGCTGTTCAACCGTCGCAATATCAGGGTGACGGTTGGGCGAGATACTATCTTGTCCCTCGTGAATACCCCTAATTTCCGCAATTTCGCTACTGACCTTCGCGCCGGGCAAAATACCACCCTTACCGGGCTTTGCCCCCTGCGCCATTTTCAATTCAAACATTTTTACTTCGGGATGTGCCGCCGCACGCTTCAACGCCGCATCATCCAGATTCCCATCCTTATCGCGCACGCCGTATTTCGCTGTACCGATCTGAAAGACAATGTCGCAACCGCCTTCTAGATGATAAGACGACAACCCGCCTTCCCCCGTATTCAACCAAATACCAGCATTGCCTGCCCCGCGACTAAGCGCACGGATTGCAGGACGCGATAACGCCCCATAGCTCATGCCCGAAATGTTGAAAAAAGACGGCGCATCATAGGGATGTTCACAATAGGGTCCAATCTGCAAAGGCCGCGTTTTGGTTTTTTCATCATCCAATGGCGGAAACGCCGCATTCACAAAAATCGGCGTCCCCGAAAAATTCAAATTCCGTGTTGATCCAAAAGCAATCGTATTGCCCTTACCTTGCCCCGCACGGCTAACCCAATCGCGTTGCGCACGGTTAAACGGCATCTCTTCGCGATCCATCGCAAAGAAATACTGCCGAAAGAATTCGCCCAATTCACTAAACAGTTTTCGAAACCGCCCAATCACAGGATAATTTCTGCGCACCGCATCTTGGGTTTGCGATCGATCAATCACATACATCACGACTGCCGCCATTACGATCAAACCAATCACGATGACAAACAGGGTGGCTAATAACTGCAACATATTGCCCACAAATTCCATAAAGAACATAATGGCTCCCCTTTATATTCGGCAAGCTTAGGGGCAAAATCTGAAACCACCAAGCTACATTTTAGCAGATTGAGACACAAAAAGCTGAACGCCCCTTTACCTTCCTGTTAGGGGAAGCCTTAAACTGGTTAAAACTCTAAAGGGAACCCATGAAAAAGATATTAATACTCGGCCTTATCGCCGCCAGCGCCATTGCTTGGTTTTCGGCTACCAGACCGACCCAAGACACAGCCAAACTGGAAACAACTGACGCGCAGTCCAATATCCAAACATCCGAACTTAGCCCTGCGGCAAAAACGGGTGAAACCTATTTCAATGCAAAATGTTCTGCCTGTCATGGGCTCAATGCAACAGGCACCGAAAATGGCCCACCCCTGATCCACAAAATATACGAACCCAATCACCACGGCGACGAAAGCTTCCAGCGCGCCGCCGCCTTTGGTGTACAAAGTCACCACTGGCCATTCGGCAATATGCCCCCTGTCCAAGGCATCAACCGCGCCGAGGTTGCCAAAATTATCCGCTATATCCGTGAAGTCCAAAAGACACATGGGATATATTAGAATGACACGCGCAGGGTTTAACGCCCTGCGTATGCCTTTTTACAAACGCGCCTAGAAAACGTTAAAGTCCCGTGTGAAATACAAATACAGCAACACCCCGATAATCGCCATTCCAGGCAACCCCAAGAACCGACGAGCCAGACCAAAAATAAGTGTCCTAATAATCCAGCTCATCATTACTCCTGTATATTAGTGAACAGCTTTGGGCGCACTACCAACCCCGTTGATCACCAGACCCGCATCATTGGCGGTAATTTCCACCTTACTACCATCGTGCACTTCGCCAGACAATAACAACTCAGCCAACGGATCTTGCACCGTTTTTTGAATGATACGTTTCAATGGCCGCGCACCGTAGACAGGATCATACCCTTGATCCGCCAACCAAGTCCGCGCGACAGCGTCAATCTCCAACTCGATCTTACGACCCGCCAGACGTTTAGCCAGAATATCCAACTGGATATCCACGATACCGTCCATGTTTTCGCGGCTAAGGCGATCAAACAACACGATCTCGTCCAAACGGTTCAAGAACTCAGGACGGAAATGACCTTTGACAGCCTCCATCACCTGCTCTTTCGCCTCATCCGCATCTGCACCATCTGGCAACTGACTTAGCGCCTGCGCACCCAAGTTAGATGTCAAGATTATCAACGTTTGCTTGAAATCAACCGTGCGCCCCTGTCCATCAGTCAATTGCCCGTCATCCAAGACCTGCAACAACACATTAAACACATCGGGATGCGCTTTCTCAACTTCATCAAACAAGATCACCTGATAAGGTCTGCGCCGAACCGCTTCGGTCAACACGCCGCCCTCATCGTAGCCAACATATCCTGGAGGGGCCCCAATCAGGCGCGCAACAGAATGCTTCTCCATAAACTCGGACATATCCACCCGAACCATGGCTTGGTCATCATCGAACATAAACTCAGCCAAGGCTTTGGTCAGCTCAGTCTTACCAACACCCGTTGGCCCTAAGAACATAAAGCTGCCCAAGGGGCGTTTAGGGTCATTCAACCCTGCCCGCGCACGGCGCACCGCATTTGATACCGCATGAATGGCATTATACTGACCGATCACCCGACCGCCAATGACATCTTCCATACGTAACAATTTATCGCGTTCACCTTCCAGCATCTTGTCCACAGGAATACCTGTCCAACGCTCGACAACAGATGCGATATGTTCAGGCAGAACTGCTTCCTCGACCATCACATCATCGTCTTGCTTCTCAGCCAACTCCAACTTCTTTTCCAAATCTGGAATAACGCCGTATTGCAATTCGCCCATCTTGGCTAAATCACCGCCGCGCTTTGCGCCATCAAAATCATATCGCGCCTGATCCAGCTCTGCTTTAATGTCACGCGCAGAGGCTAATTTTTCACGCTCCGCCTGCCATTGGGCTGTCATCTCATTGGATTGATCTTGCAAATTCGCCAGATCTTTTTCCAACGTCGCCAAACGATCCTTAGACGCCGTATCGACCTCTTTTTTCAAAGCCTCCGCTTCGATCTGCTTTTGCAGCAATTCACGGTCAACCGCATCCAGCTCTTCTGGCTTGCTATCGGCCTCCATGCGCAAACGGCTGGCCGCTTCATCCATCAAGTCAATCGCTTTGTCGGGCAGAAATCTATCCGCAATATAGCGCTCGGACAACGTCGCCGCCGCCACCAACGCACTATCAGAAATCCGAATGCCGTGGTGCAATTCGTATTTCTCTTTAATACCGCGCAGAATAGAAATCGTATCCTCAACGGTCGGCTCTTCCACCAAAACAGGCTGGAACCGCCGTGCTAAAGCCGCGTCTTTTTCCACATGCTTGCGGTATTCATTCAGCGTTGTCGCACCCACACAGTGTAGCTCACCGCGCGCCAATGCAGGTTTCAACAGATTAGACGCATCCATTGATCCCTCCGACGCACCCGCGCCCACAAGCGTATGCATCTCGTCGATAAACAAGATCACTTCGCCCGCCGCCTCTGTCACTTCTGTCAGAACAGCTTTTAGACGTTCTTCAAATTCACCACGGAATTTTGCACCCGCAATCAACGCGCCCATATCCAGCGCCATTAAACGTTTGTTCTGCAAGCTCTCAGGCACATCACCATTTACAATCCGCAASGCCAAGCCTTCGGCAATYGCCGTTTTACCCACGCCCGGTTCCCCGATCAAAACAGGGTTGTTTTTGGTGCGGCGTGATAAAACCTGCATGGTGCGGCGAATTTCCTCGTCGCGCCCAATGATCGGGTCAATCTTGCCRTCCCGCGCCTTTTGCGTCAGGTCTTGCGCGTATTTTTTCAACGCATCGTAACCCGMTTCYGCCGTGGCACTATCTGCCGTACGCCCTTTACGAATGTCGTTAATCGCACCGTTCAATCCTTGCGCATTTACACCCGCATCTTTTAGGATTTTTTGCGCATCCGACTTCACAATACATAGCGCCGTCAACAAACGCTCAACAGGCACAAAACTATCGCCCGCTTTCTGTGCCAGCTTTTCGGCTTCAGCCAAAACTTTAGCTGTCTGACCATCCAAATAAACACTGCTATTTGAACCTGTCACTTTTGGCTGTTTTGCCAAAGCAACATCCACCGCTTCAAGCGCTGCTTTTGCATTGCCGCCAGAGGCCGCAATCAAATTAGCCGCCAAACCTTGGTCGTCATCCAACAAGGCCTTCAGCAAATGTTCAGGTGTAAATCTCTGATGGCTTTCGCGCACCGCAATCGTCTGGGCGGCTTGAATAAAGCCCCGAGACCGTTCTGTGAACTTTTCAAGGTCCATGGGTCTTCTCCTTATATAAGCGCCTGCTGTTTCAAATATGCGCCCTATATAGGCACGCATGGGGTCAGGCCTCACCTATAAGATAAGAATTCCGTTGTGGTAGGGCAAGTCCCATGCCACAATAATTCTACATATTTTTGCGAGGGCATCATGGGACAAAATACAACATCACTTATCGGCGGCTTATTTGTCGGCCTAGGGCTGGCAGTCGCAGGCTTTTTCATCAGTCAAACCATGCTCAATCAGCGCACGGGTGCCAATACCGCCCATGTCAAAGGACTGTCCGAACGCATCGTTCCCGCCGACACCGCTACATGGTCCCTTTCCTCATCCGTCACCGACCGCGACTATGGCAATATCGCCGCAACCTTCACCCGCGCCGAAGCCAATGTTGAAAAAATACGTGCCGTGTTCACACAGGCAGGGTTTTCACCCGAAGAAATCCACTTTGCGCCTTTGCAAAAAAGTGACCACACCAACCGTAACAACAACGGTGACATCACCGATCGCTGGTATTCCATCGGAGCCGATATTTTTATATCCACCGCACAACCCGCCAAAATCGAACCAGCACGCCAACCAATTTTTGCCCTCACCAAAGACGGCATCGACGTGCAAGAATTCGGCGTTCAGTATAATTTCACCAAGCTCAACGACATCAAGCCCGACATGCTACGCGAAGCCACCGAAAATGCCCGCATCGCGGCCAATGAATTTGCCCAAAACGCAGGCGTAAAAGTCGGCGGCATTCAAAACGCCACCCAAGGCGGCTTTCAAATCCGTGAAGCCAACAGCGGCAACGCCAACGACCGCAAATTAAACAAACTGGTGCGCGTCGTAACAACCATCACATTCTATCTGGATAATTAATCCCTAAAAAGACGGCGCATCATAGCGCCGCCTGTGACTACATTTAGAACTTACCGTTATCATGCGCCATCTCGGCAGGGATTTCAGAAACCGTATCCCAATGCTCTACGATTTTGCCATCCTCAAGGCGGAACAAATCAAAAAATGCCGTGTCCGCATCCCCCAATTTACCCTCAGATGCCGCAAACACAAAGTTACCTTGCGCCACAACCAAATGCGTCTTTGCATAGCGCATCCCCATCCCCGCCGCAGTCATTGCTTCTAACGCCGCACCCAAACCATCCAGCCCATCCGCAACCTGTGGATTATGCTGAATATAGGTCTGTGTAGAAATGTAATCCGTGATCTTTGCAGGATCAGCGCCTTGCAAAACATCCTCGATAAACGCCTCAACCAACGCTTTATTCGCCGCGGTTTTATCCAGATCAACAATTTCGGTTTCCCCATCAATCAGCGTGCGTCCAGACGGGTTTGGCGCGGCAGGGGCTTGCAAATTATCCCAATGCTCAGCCACTTTGCCATCCTCAACACGAAACACATCAAAGGCTACCAAAGTTTCAGCGCCAAATGCCTGCGCATTGTCATATGTATTGTGCAACACCACATAATTACCCTCAGTAATCACACGGTGCGTCGTCAGCTTAATGCCGCTTTCCTTCAATGCTGGAATAAAGCCAATAATCGCTGCCGCACCCGTCGGTACCGCAGGGTTATGCTGAATATATCCATCTGCCAATAAATCAGCGGCTACCTCTGGGTTAAAGTTAGAAAAAATCGCTGTCACAGCGTTCAGTACAAGTTCTTTCGGAGTCATTTGCTTCCCTTTCGAATCAAGTTGTCTCAGTTACACCATCATGATATCAATTAGGTACTAAGTATCAATTACGCACTATTTAGGAACCTACTATGCTCGACATAACCGCCCTTACAAAAGAAGACGCCGCGACCTGCCCTGTACGCAGTGTTTTGTCCAAAGTTACAGGTAAATGGCAGATACTTATCTTCTTAGCTCTTGAGGACGAATCCCACAGATTTGGCGAACTCAAGCGCACCGTGGGCGACATCACCCCACGCGTTTTAACCGAAAACCTAAAATCACTAGAACGCGATGGTTTTTTAACCCGCACAGTTCACTCAGGGCCTCCTTTGGCGGTCAGCTACGAACTTACCGAAATGGGGCATTCTTTCATCAAAGTAATAAAACCAGTGGTTTTTTGGGCAGGCGATAACTTCCAATCAATCGACGCCGCTAGAAAAAAATTCGCCAGCTAATCCACGCCCATTTTCATTGACGCGCCGCCCCAGTTGCGCCAATGCTACCGCCAGCCAAGGAGACCACCATGTCCGCAGATGACCGCCTAATCGTAGCCCTCGATGTCCCCAACCTTTTGGACGGCGGCACCATCGTCGACAAACTCGGCGATAGCGTATCATTCTACAAAATCGGCCTCGGAATGCTCACAGGCGGCGGGCTTGCCCTTGCCAATGAGCTTAAATCTCGCGGCTTCAAAGTTTTCTTGGACATGAAACTTTTCGACATTGGTGCCACCGTTGAAAAAGCCGTCGCGGGCCTTGCCCAATACGACATGGATTTTCTAACCGTCCACGGCGACCCCCATGTGGTACGCGCCGCCGTCGCAGGGCGCGGCGATAGCGTCACCAAAATCCTAGCTGTCACCATCCTGACATCCCTTGACCGTGACGACCTAGATGCCAGCCTCATCAAAGACGGTGCCATTGCCGATCTCGTGGTTGAACGCGCCCGCAACGCCTTTATCGCAGGTGCCGACGGCGTCATCGCATCACCGCAAGAAGCCGCCCTCATCCGCGCCCTACCCGAAGCAAAAAACAAACTCATCGTCACCCCAGGCGTGCGCCCCGCAGGCACCGCATTAGGCGATCAAAAGCGCGTCGCAACCCCAGCATCAGCAATCAACGATGGTGCCGACCACATCGTCATCGGCCGCCCGATTTGGCAAGCCAAAGACCCGCGCGCCGCCGCCCTTGCCGTATTAGAAGAATTGCGCAAGCTCTAAAGAATCCGCAATCCTCAACGGTCTTAATAACCGATCGTAAAGATTTGCCCCGAATGGGCAGGCCTTTCCAGTTCATTGACCAAAGCACAAGCAAAATCCTCGGCACTAATCTTGGAATTACCTTCGGAATCTGAAACCAAAACATCCGTACCCAAACGGAAATTTCCTGTGCGTTCACCAGGTTCAATCGTCGCCGCAGGAGCAAAAAATGACCAATCCAAATCAGACGCCTGCAAATCATTACGGAAGTTTTTCATCCCTGTGGCCTCTGGCACAATAAAATCAGGTAAAACGCTCATCACGGGATTTCCATCTGGCAAATCCAACGTCCCCGCACCGCCAACAACCAAGACTCGTTTGTTCGCTTGCTTGGCACCGCCAATAACACCCTGCGCAATCGCCGCCGCATCGGCAACCGCATCATCTGAATTGCGTGGACTAACCGCCGATACAATCACATCCACATCTTGCGCTGCTGACGCCACAGCCTGCGCATCTGTCACATTCAATCCCAACGCAACAATGCCATCAGTAACCTTAATATTTTGCGGGTTCCGTGCCACCGCTACAACCTGATGTTTCCGCGCGACCGCTTCAGACAAAATCCGTGACCCCACCATACCTGTAGCACCCAATAGTAAAATTTTCATGTTTATCTCCATAGTTACTTATTGTAACTTAGATATAATAGATTATTAAATATGCAATAGGTACTCACCCGTCACATAGGAACCCAGAGGTAACCCCTTGACCATCCAAACCAGACGTCAGAAAAACTACGCCTGCCCCATGCGCGACATCCTCGATCGTATCGGCGATGCATGGAGCTTACTTGTCATCTTCGAGCTACAAAAAGGCCCCTGCCGCTTCAACGCCCTATCGCGCGTCATAACTGGCATCTCAAAACGTATGCTCACGGTCACCCTGCGTAACTTAGAGCGCGACGGCCTTGTCTCACGCCAAGTCCTGCCAACGTCACCACCCCAAGTTAGCTATGCGCTCACACCACTTGCCAAAACATTACAAACGGCCATCACTGCCCTCAGTGATTGGGCAACCAATCACCAAGCCCAAATCAATATCAATCGCCATACATACGACACCCGAAGCGATATGTAATTTTCCACAGTACACCCTGCGTCCTTCATTCACATCTAATTTAAGAACAACTTATACTGTAATTCTTAGTTTTTAAAAAATACAAATTACAACACCGTATTTCCAAATGAACACGACAAAATCAAATACTTCCCCCCTGTCCTACCTAGGATATCTCATGGTATACTCCCTCCATGTCAACAATTTGCCGCGATTGCCTCATCGAAATCAAACCCAGCCGTCGATGCCCTATCTGCGGCGGCCCCCGTGTGCTGTCTCATCCAGAGCTTGAAACCCTCACCATCGCCCACATGGATTGCGATGCGTTTTTTGCCTCTGTTGAAAAACGCGATAACCCCGCTCTGCGCGACAAGCCCGTTATCATCGGCGGCGGCAGGCGCGGCGTCGTTTCTACCGCTTGCTATATCGCGCGCATTCGCGGCGTTCATTCCGCCATGCCGATGTTCAAGGCCCTGAAACTTTGCCCCGAAGCCGTCGTCGTCAAGCCCCGCATGGCGGCCTATGTTGAGGTCTCAAAACAAATTCGTCAGATGATGACAGAGCTTACCCCCGCGATTGAGCCTTTATCCATGGATGAAGCCTTCATGGATCTGACAGGCACTACCAAACTACACGGCGCACCCCCTGCCGTGATGATGGCGCGGCTGGTCAAGCGGATGGAAGATGAAATTGGAATTTCTGGCTCAATCGGCCTGTCACACAATAAATTCCTAGCAAAGCTGGCCTCTGATCTGGATAAACCGCGCGGGTTTTCGATTATCGGCAAAGCTGAAACCGAAGCGTTTTTAAACCCGCTACCCATCAAAAAAATATGGGGCGTCGGCAAGGCAATGCAAGCCAAACTAGAAAACGATGGCATCCGAAAATTCTCAGATTTAAAACGCCGCGACCGTAAAGTTTTGGTTGAGCAATATGGCACCATGGGGGATCGTTTATGGCATTTGTGTCGTGGCACAGATTACCGCCACGTCAGTACTGGTATTGCCGTCAAAAGCATTTCGAAAGAAACCACATTTATGGACGACATCCGCGACATCGATCTGCTGGATGGATACGTCTGGCGGCTATCCGAACAAGTCGCAGATCGCGCAAAAATCAAAGGTATGATGGGTAAGGTGGTGACTCTGAAAATCAAACAATCCAACCATAAATCCCTGACCCGCCGCATCACCCTGACCGATCCGACCCAAATGGCTGACGTCATCTATAGCCATGCCCGCCCCTTGCTAACATCCGTGATAAACAAAGCTCCGTTTCGTCTAATTGGCGTGGGGATTTCCAACCTCACCCAAGTGAGCGAAATTCAATCGATGGGAAATTTATTAGACCCAGCGGCAGGCAAGCGCGCACAAGTGGAACGTGCTGCAGATAAGATCAAAGAAAAATTCGGCAAAGACGCGATCCTTAAAGGACGCTCGTTACGCTAATTATTCCGCCGCCAATTGCACAAGTGGCTGCATGCCGTCACAAATCAGCTTGGACGCGGCCGTCAGGCGTTTTGAAATGTCATCGAAATGCTGGTTTTTAGTAACGCTTGCCTCATCCATGTACAAAGCACGGTTAATCTCGACCTGCACCACATGACGATTGCGCGACGGGGCACCATATTTTTTGGTGATATACCCCCCCGCAAAAGGCGTGTTGCGCCCGACCACAAAACCCTGCGCTTTAAAAGCCGCTTCAACCAAATCAAATACCTGCACACTGGCCGACGCACCGAACCGATTGCCCAGAATGATATCAGGCCGCGCCCCGCCTGGTGCGATAGCATTTTGCACGGCATCATTTGGCATCGAATGGCAATCAATCAACAATGCCATCCCGAATCGCCGCTTGGCTTGGGTCAGCAATTCGCCCAACAAATCATGAAACGGGTGATAAAATTCATCCAGACGCGCCTCTGCGGCTTCACGCGTGATCTTTCCGCACTGAATAGCGCGCCCTTCGGACACCACCCGTGGAATCACCCCCAAGCCTGCCGCCACGCGCGGATTGTTCGACGCGCGCTTTGACCCTTCAATAATAGCAGGGTCCATTTCATCAGGGCCGCGGTTCAAATCAACATATGCACGCGGTGCTGTTGCGCATAATTGCGGCGAGCCAAAATCGACTAAATCCTTGTATAGTGCGTCTACAAAGGCATCTTCGGAACTACGGATCAGCAAATCATCCAACAAAGAGTTGTCTAGAAACGCCTGCGGGTATGCACAGCCACTATGAGCAGAACTGAAGACAACAGGATTTGTCACCTTAGCTGGCAGGCGTAGATCGTATTTTTTAACCATGTTTTGCTGTTCCTTCCCTGCAACAATCTATATCCCATAAAATGCTTATACAAAACCTCTTGAACCTTGCCCCAACTCCTTCTATAGAAGCCCGACGACTGGGGACGTTTTCGCGTCCCTTCGCTTTTCGGGCGTATAGCTCAGCGGGAGAGCACTTCGTTGACATCGAAGGGGTCACTGGTTCAATCCCAGTTACGCCCACCACCCCTTTACGGGGGTAAAATGGAATTTTTAAGGCGCTATGCGCCGCGATATAGGAGAAGACCCATGAAGGTCAGAAACTCACTACGCTCTTTGAAAGCGCGTCATCGCGACTGTCGCATTGTGCGCCGCAAAGGTCGTGTTTATGTGATTAACAAAACCCAGCCTCGCTTTAAAGCGCGTCAGGGTTAATCACACGATTACATTGATTTTAAAAAAGCCGCTCTTTTGGGCGGCTTTTTTATTGCACTAGAGGTATTATTCAAAATGGCTGTACTTATTTTAGGTGGATATGGCGTTTTTGGAACGCGGCTTTGCACACTCCTTGCCAAAGATGGGCACGCTATAATCATCGCGGGCCGCACGTTGGAAAAGGCTGAAAAACTTGCACAGCACTTAAATGCAAACGCTCTATACCTAGATCGAAACAAAGACTTAGCGCCCATCATTACCGCAGGCGTTACAACCCTTATTGATGCTTCGGGGCCCTTCAACACCTACGGCGACACACCTTACCGCGTTGTTGAGTTTTGCCTAACAAACGGCATCAACTATATTGATCTTTCCGATACGGGTAACTTCACAGCTAACATCACACAATTCGATAACCTTGCCAAAACAAACAAGTGCTTTGCGCTTTCAGGTGCTTCAAGCGTTCCTGCCGTTTCGGCCGCAGCAATCACGCAGCTATGCACCGACTTAGACACAATCGAAACAATCGAGACCGCCATCATGCCGGGCAACAAAGCCCCGCGCGGTTATTCAGTTGTTGCCAGCATCCTATCGCAGGCAGGACTCCCCCTGAGACAATGGCGGGCAGGTCATTGGCGCGATATTAAATGCTGGGCAGACAAACGTGTGTACACTTTTGAAAACGGCACGCGCCGCGTTGCCAAAACGATTGGCGCACCAGATCTTTTATTATTTCCTGAACACTTCAGCGCCAAATCAGTCAGTTTTCGCGCAGGTATGGAGCTTGGCATTCTAAATGCGGCGGTATCTTTGATCGCAACACTCAATACATTGCGCCGCTGCCCACCACCAAAATGGTTGATACGTTTAGCACATAAATTTGCTCAGCCAACCGAACACTTAGGCTCGGATACGGGCGGTATGATCGTTGATGTGATTGGGATGCGGAACAAAACTTACATTAAAAAACGCTGGCAACTTTGGGCAGAACAAGGGGACGGTTCTTTTATTCCAACCATCACAGCACGGGCAATTGTAAATAAACAAAACCATATTCCATATGGCGCACGTCCCTGCATACACGATATTAGCTTGGTTGATCTACGCGCGGCTTTCGCTGATTTATCCGTGGCAGACGGCCAATCCGAAGCCCCTTATCTGCCGCTTTTTATACGTAGTTTAGGGGAAACCTTCAAAGAACTCCCCCCAACGGTTCAAGAACTGCATACTGTTATTGGTCATGCCACATATTCAGGTACAGCCAAAATCACCCGTGGTASCAACTGGYTWAGCCGGATTATTGCAAATRTATTTCGTTTTCCCAAAGCGGGTCAGAACATCCCTGTTACCGTGCAATTRGATTGCCAAGAGAACACCGAAACATGGYGGCGTAACTTTGCAGGCCAAACATTTTCTTCAGTATTGACCTCAGATCAGCCCAATCARTTTAGCGAACGCTTTGGGCCGTTTAAATTCCAAATGGYACTCTCTATTAAAARYAAAGCGCTCTTGATGCCCGTTACGCGCGGCTGGTTTTTAGGCATCCCATTGCCAAAGGCACTCTTACCCATAAGTGAGACCCGTGAATTTCAAGAAGACAGCACTTTTCAATTTGATGTAACTCTAAGCCTTCCCGTATTCGGCCTRATAGTCCGCTACCAAGGGTCGCTCAATTTAGACAAATAATCATTTCATTCTTGAACCGCGAATCATCCCTTGCTAGAATCAGCCCATGACATGCTGCCTTATGTTTCGAAATGATCCTGCCAAACCCGCGTCACGGTTCTACCGCGTCGAGATTTCGGCCAATCTGTTTCAAGAATTTTCAGTCCTACGCGAATGGGGCTTTGTGGGTTGTAAAGGTCGGCAAATGATTGGTCTGTTCCCCGACCTACTAAGCGCATCACATGCCGCAGATAAAATCCGAGAGACCAATCTACGGCGTGGTTATGCCCGCGTGGATTTGCATTAGTCTTATTACTCTGCCGCAACCGATGCGACCGCCTCCACCCGTACTGCCGAGAATTTAAATTCTGGGATTTTACCGTATGGATCAAGGGCAGAGTTGGTCAAAATATTGGCCGCCGCTTCGACATAAGCAAAGGGCAAAAACACCATATCTTCGGACACGGCACGATCGGCGCGCGCCATGACCGTGATTGTTCCACGTTTTGTTGTAAGCCGTATCGTACCCCCCGCTTCAACGCCCAATTTTCGCAATGTTTTGGGATGCAGGGAACAATTTGCCTCTGGCTCAAGCGCGTCTAGAACCGTTGCACGCCGCGTCATTGATCCTGTGTGCCAATGCTCCAACTGACGCCCTGTGGTCAGGATCATCGGGTACTCTGCATCTGGCACATCATCAGGGGCAATCAAGCTGGCAGGGGTGAATTTTGCCCGTCCATCAGCACGCGGAAACCCGTCGCCAAACACAATGGGCTGCCCTGGATCATCCGCGCTAAGCGACGGATAGGTAACCGCCTCTCGCTCTAGGCGTTCCCATGTAATGTTATCGAACGACGCCATGCCCATTTTCATCTCAGCAAAGATTTGAGACGGGTGGGTATAGTCCCAATCCAGCCCCAAACGCTGCGCTAACTCAACGGTAATCGCCCAGTCTCCACGCGCCTCCCCTGGGGGTGCAACGGCGCGACGACCCATTTGCACTTGGCGGTTGGTATTGGTCACAGTCCCCGTTTTTTCGGCAAAGGCCGAAGCAGGAAAAATCACATCTGCATAGTTAGCAGTTTCGGTCACAAAGATATCTTGCACCACCAAATGTTCCAGCTTTGCCAACGCCGCACGAGCATGTTCAACGTCTGGGTCAGACATGGCAGGGTTTTCACCTAAAATATACATGCCACGAATATCGCCCGTGTGAATGGCGTCCATAATTTCAACCACAGTCAGCCCAGGTTCTGCGCCAAAATCCACATCACTTGACCAAATCTCATTGAACGCAGAACGCACGCCATCATCGCCAACAGGCTGATAATCGGGCAAGAACATCGGGATCATCCCCGCGTCAGAGGCTCCTTGCACATTATTTTGCCCACGAAGTGGATGAAGCCCCGTGCCAGAGCGCCCCACTTGGCCAGTCATCAGCGCCAGCGAGATCAAACACCGCGAATTATCCGTACCGTGGATGTGTTGCGACACGCCCATACCCCAGAAAATCATCGCCGCTTTGGCACCCGCGAAATCACGCGCAACCGCGCGCAAAGTTTCGGCATCAACGCCACAAATACCGGCCATCTTTTCAGGGCTGAAATCTTTTAGATGCGCTTTTTGCGCTTCCCAGTTTTCGGTAAATTTCTGGATATAGTTTTTATCGTAAAGCTCTTCTTCGACGATCACATGCATGATCGCGTTCAACATGGATACATCCGTGCCCGGTCTGAATTGCATCATATGATGCGCGTGACGCTTCAGCGCCTGACCGCGCGGATCCATCACAATCAGCTTGCCACCGCGCTTGGTGAACTGCTTAAAATACGTCGCCGCAACGGGGTGATTTTCAGTCGGGTTTGACCCGATTACAATCGCTACATCGGCATTCTCAATCTCATTGAACGTCGCCGTCACCGCCGCCGACCCAACGTTTTCCATCAAGGCCGCAACCGAKGAYGCATGGCACAACCGCGTGCAGTGATCGACGTTGTTGTGGCCAAACCCCTGACGGATCAGTTTTTGGAATAGATAYGCCTCTTCRTTGGTACATTTCGCAGAACCAAACCCCGCAACGGATTTCCCGCCRTGGGTATCACGCAATCCGCCCAAACCAGCGACAGCGGCTTCCATTGCCTCATCCCAAGTTGCTTCGCGGAATTGAACCAGCGGATTGGCAGGATCAACATTCAGTCCCTTCGCAAAGCCTTCACGCCGAATAAGCGGTTTTGTCAGGCGATGTTTATGGTCGATATAATCAAAACCAAAYCGTCCCTTAACGCACAAACGGTTTTCATTGGCTGGGCCATCTAACCCATCAACCCACGCGATTTTATCGTCCTTAATTTTCAAACTAATTTGACAACCCACACCGCAGAACGGGCAAACCGATGCGACCTCACGGTCGAAATCAGCGCTGTCGCCGACCTGATTGGCATCCACTCCCGTAGCAGGCATTAACGCCCCAGTCGGACAAGCCTGCACACATTCGCCGCAAGCCACACAAGATGACGCGCCCATGGGATCGTCCATATCGAACACAATCTTTGCATCCTGACCTCGCCCCGCCATGCCGATCACATCATTGACCTGCACCTCGCGGCACGCCCGCACACAAAGATTACACTGGATACAAGCATCCAAATTCACGTTCATTGCGACATGGCTGTTATCCAACAGCGGCACGCGAGTTTGTTCTATTTTAGGAAAGCGGCTATCCGTCAGCCCCTGCATCGCGGCCATATTCCAAAGATGCGAAGACTTATCATGTGCCACATTTTGTTCAGGTTGATCTGCAAGCAAAAGTTCCATCACCATTTTACGCGCATGATCTGCCCGCGCGCTTTGTGAATGCACCACCATGCCTGACGTCGGGGTGCGCACACAGCTTGCCGCCAACGTCCGCTCACCATCAATTTCAACCATACAAGCCCGACAATTTCCGTCAGAACGATAGCCCTTTTCGCCTGAATGACACAGATGCGGAATGGTCGTGCCTTCGCGCTTGGCCACATCCCAGATGGTTTCATCCGCCGAGGCCGAGACATCTTTACCATCTAATATAAACTTAACATTTTGTGACATGCTCGCACACTTTCGCTGGCTACAATCCACGTAGGATAAACTAAAATAGCTTTATTTCGCAAACGAAACATGCACTATAAACTTACACTTAGTGCATTATTGTGCAGATATACTATTTTTGAAGGCGATTATTCGGTTTTATTTGCACGCCGCTTAATCCGCCGCATCAAAAACCAAACCAAACCCATGACAGGGATAACCAAAGCTGCGCTAAGTTTTACCTTATCAACCCCGTAATACTTGGCAAAAGGTGCTAAGAAATAGCTGGCTAGATTAATCCCATAATAGCTGATCGCAACCACGGACAGACCTTCCACAGTTTCTTGCAATCGCAATTGTAGCGATGCCCGCCGATCCATCTGTTTCAACACGGCGCGGTTATCTTCATTGGTGCGCACCGTCACCCGTGTTGCCAACAAATCAGACGCCCGTTCTGCCCGCGCAGAAATCCCACGCAACCTTTTTTGCGCGGCATGACAGGTGCGCATAGCAGGATCAAAACGGCGCATCATAAATTCAGCAAAGGTCTGGCGACCGACAATCCGTTCTTCGCGCAAAACCTCAATGCGTTGCGCAACAATCGCACTATAAGCATCGACTGAACTAAACCGATACGCACTTTCAGATTGCAAATATTCAATCTTGGCAGACACCGACAACAAAGCCTCTAGGCGATCTTGCGATGTACCATCGCCTTGGGCRATCGCCCGAACTGCTTCGGATAAATCTGAATTCAACGCCCCCAATTGGGCAAAGATATTTCGCGCGACGGGCAAGGTCAGCATAGATAGGCTTTTATAGGTTTCAATTTCAAACAACCGCTGAACGATGCGTCCCAAACGATTTTCCCCCACCTGCCCGATGGCAAGCACAGCAAATCGAATATGGTTATCGTCATTGATCACAAAATCACWAGCAACCACGGCTTCACACCCCAACACATAACTCATAGCAAGACTTTCACGACGAAACATACCRAACAGTTCTTGCACCGCGTATTTTTCAACGTCTTTTTGCGCCATAGGCCCCACAACATCCAGTCGGCAAGACGTGATAATTTCGCCTTTTGTCGAGGCATACCATTTTTCAGGAAACAACTTGTGTGTGTCTTGCTCAAACAGTGCCATGTCGGTTGTTGACTGGAACAACATATAGGATACGAATTCAGTATAGCGTTCCCATTTCAATGTCACAGGCCCTAGGTCTTGGAAAAAATGCGACCCTTGCGGYRCAATATCCCCATGCCCCARAAGCGCCARYAACTTGCGCAACACAGCGCGATCCTTGGCAGGCGTCCCCTGCGTAGTGATCGCAATATATGCCACCGATGTCGGCGCTGAAATTTTMGGGAAAGGCCGCGCATGTAATTCAGCGGACAAATCTTGTCTAAGTTTATGATTTTTAAGCACAGCGTCCCCTAACCTATAGAAAGCCTAGCATAAATTAAGCCATGTTAAGACGGTACATTCTGACGCGTACTAAATGATTTACGACGTCCCTTTGTTAGACGACAGCTTCACCGCCTCGCCAGAACGCTCTTCGAGTTCTTCAAAATCAAAGGCATCCAAACGCCGCGCCCGCACCCCTGCTTTGGCGGCTGATATTTTGATTTCTTCGACATCTTTGCTGGCTTGACTGAAATGCCGCCCCAGATTTTCAACACGCATCCCTAGACGATCAACGTCCTTATACAACAGCCCTAACT
>NVSA01000021.1 GCA_002401045.1 Paracoccaceae bacterium | reverse complement strand
TTTCCTAACTGAATTGACAGACCGGATCGACAGTAGTGTTGGTAGTATCGTGGATGCAAACCTGGAAAAAGAGGCCGCCCGGCTTCAATCCTTGCAAGTGCAACAACAGCTCGCTTCGCAATCACTCTCGATTGCAAACCAAGCTCCTCAAAACATCTTAAGTCTATTCCAGTAATAGAACCCTCCTCCCGGTTCTAGGAATGGATACAGGGACGGATGAAGTTTGAGTATCTTTGTAAAAGTAGAGAGTATTAGTGTAATGTGTATTGCTAATGTAGGTAACTTCAACCGTCCCTGTATTCTGGAACCGTACTAATTAGGTAAACCAAATGCAGGTGACTACGCTTTCTTTTGAAAATATGGGTTCTTATGGAGAACTCTTTCCAAATCTTTTACGCGCGCGAAAACAATCTTTTATTGTTGATAATAAGTGGGCCTTACCCGAGGCCGATGGTATGGAGTATGATCAGTATGATACGCCAGCCAGTCGTTGGATTGTCGTACATGAATACGGGGAAGTTCTRGCGGGAATTCGCTTAACGCCCACAACGACACACTGCGGAATATATACTTATATGATCGCGGATGCACAAAGAGGCTTATTGCCTTCGATTCCGTCTAATCTTTTGTATGTGCCAGCGCCCGTTGATGAACGTATATGGGAATCTTCTCGAGTATTCGTTTCTAAAACGGTTCCAGCAAAAATGCGAACGCGTGTTCAAGCCCGATTGATGGGGCAGCTTGTAGAGACGGCTAAGTCTCTGGGAGCGGAACAGGTGATGGGGCTTGTGCCTGCTGTATGGGAACGCTGGATTGGAAAATTCTCGTTAGAGGCAGGGGCTGCAGGGCCTAAAATGGAGATTGATGGCGTCATGACACAAGTCGCGCTTATGCGCTTTACGGCTTACCCGTAAGGCTATCCRAAATAATCCGTTGCTACATTAACTGAGTGTAACAAGGTTAAATTGTTAATTYCTGAGGGCATTTTATGAGCAYAGTAAGCAAAAAGACGACACCGACASAGTCAAATGTTGACACCCAGAGCAATATTGACGAGATGAAAATCTTGAAGAACCAATTAAARGATTTTGTACGAGGCGGTCTAACACTGGTCTGGCAACGTCAAATCATGTTTGTTGGCGCTGCTCTACTAACAGGGTATTTTATAAGCTTCAAAATTGCTGCTTTATGTTACATGTTTGCCTTGGCTACTGAAATATTAGACATTCAGATTTCCAAGCGTGTCTTACGGTGGAATGGGCGAGACAAAAAAACTGCAAATCGCTTTTTATACTTATTGCTTTTTAGCTCTTCGCTTAGTGCTACCGCAGTCAGTATCTTTGTTCTTCTGGTTGCACATCTTGAAGGCAATACATTGCACTTTACGCCTTTGTTTTTTCTGTTCGCAGCAGCTCTCTTTGCCGCGGTGAACAATCACCAGTTGTTAAAGGTTTTGATTGCCAGACTAGTTATCTATGGGATCACTTTTATTTATATTCCAGCCCATGATCTTTGGAACCTCTATCATACGCCCAATAGGGCTGATCTAACCATTCCTGCACCGATGGAAACAAACCTGTGGTTACAGTTTTGTACGGTGTTATTTGTGTTATATTTTATCGTGGACTGTTCGTTGATTTTCCTTCGGTTATATCAAAAAGGTCAAAATCAAAAAGCAGCGATAGAATTAGAACGGGATCGTGCGAAGCAAGCTTATGAGTTGCAGTCCCAATTTGTTTCCGTGGTCAGCCATGAACTTCGTACACCTTTGACGTCTATAAAAGGCGGGCTGAGCTTAATCGAGAGCGGTGTCTTGGGTGAAGTGCCCCCCAAGATTAAAAGCATCACCARGATTGCGTCTAAGAACAGTATTCGGTTAGGGGCACTGATCAATGATCTTTTGGATGTTCAAAAATTTGAATTTGGTAAAATGGATATGAAATTGGACAAGGTTGATTTAGCGACTTTGGTTGTAGAATCTGTTGAGGCCAATGAGTCCTTTAACAATGTAATGAATGTAAGATTTAAAGTGTATGGCGTAGACAGCCCCGTTTATGTTCAGGCTGACTATAATCGGTTGATGCAAGTCATGGCCAATATTTTATCAAACGCAGTTAAGWTTTCAAATCAAGATGGGACCATCGAAGTCTCGCTTCTAGAGATCGATGATACTGCGCGGATATCGGTTAGGGACTATGGTGACGGTATTCCAGAAGGCTCTGATGACAAGGTTTTTGGGCAATTCTCACAGGTGGATTCCTCAAAAGAGCGGAAAGTTGGCGGTACAGGTTTGGGCATGTATATCACTAAAAAAATCATGGATGGCCATAATGGTAGTATCGGTTACACAAGTGAACTGGGAAAGGGGACTACATTCTATGCTGATATTCCGCTTAGCCAGGCAACTGCAGAGCTCGAACGTATCGCTGTTTAGATAATGGGTTCTATCCAAAAAAACGCTCCAGGGGCTGCTAACTATACGCCCCCCTGGGCGTTAAGATAATAGACTCTATATCGAGAGTAATCGGCACAAATTGACCGCCAGAGCTTGCATTTACGGCGGCTGACATAAGCTGTACGGCAATGTTTTCTGATATATTTGCAGTATTTTCTGCATCCTTAATGGCAATATACCGTAATACCAGTTTATTCACCTCTTTAGGATCATCCAAATTCTCTATGTCGACTCTGTCTTCGATTAAAGCTGCAAGAATATCGATATCCAGCCCAGCAGCCTCACTTGGGATGCCAACGGCAGTCTGAATGAATTCAGAGAGTATTGCATTTTTCAAAAAATCAAATGGAGAGGAAATCGTTCCAGCGAGCTTTCTAAACTCTAGCACCGTGCCGATAGTTTCATTTTGATCGGTTTGCATATTGATGAATTGTCGGTCAAGAAAGCGTTCTACCATCTCTTCCTGCCATGCTGGCTGCAATGTGTTGTTATTGCCAATTCCATCCGCTAGAAAGCCTAACCCTTCATGAATGTCTTTAAACTTTTGGCTCGTTAAGCGGTTCACTAAAGATGTGTCATCATCGGCATCACTTTTGAATACCTTTGCCATCAGTGCTTTGCCAAAAATCTGATCTTCTAAATCGTAAGCTTTCATAACGAAGGTATAAAGTTCATGATCGTCTAATAGCTGGTCAACAGTTTCAATACTGCCGATACGTTCGCGAAATGCGTTTATTTCACGGGTTCCTTGAGCAGAGTTTTTTATAGATTCAATTTGTCGCTCGCGGGTTGCATCCACTAAACTAAGGCCAACCAATGAGCTTAAACCTTGAAGCGAAATCATTTTGTGTCTTCCTTGGCGGTTGCGAGCTGTGAAGCATTCTTATGATGTATTAGATTTAACAGATTGCGTTCGTGTTTGATCAGGTCACTTAATGCGCGCAAAGCTTTATAGTGATCGCCCATACTGACAAAATTTGCAGCATTAAGGATATTATCTGTGTAATCAGCCCCAAATACAGTCATCAACTCTGCAAGGCTCTTCTGTATCCGTGGGTTGAAATCGTCCCGCAATTCTGCGGCAACAAGAACCGTTTGAATAAGAAAGTAAACTCTGGTGACGGGGGTCGTCACTTCTTGTTCTTTAAGTAAATCATGACCACGTACAACGTCTGCATGATTTTCAATTGTTAGGGTTTGGCGTCGTGCCGCATTACGGATAATACATCCGTTAATAATAATCCGTTCCTCTGGTTTTAAGGTCAGTCTCAGCGGCAAAACATTTAGTCCCCTATTGTCGGGCTTATTCCAGCCAGCCCAGAAATTATATTTTGATTTACAGCAATGAGGTCGTTTACCCCTGCTGATCCGCCCATAACCGAATTGGTTTCGCGTTCAACCCAAAGGGCAATAGATAACAATGATGCTTTCAGTTCTGTTGTATGCTCATTTTCTCTAGTCGCCAAATCGTTTTTTAACATATTCCAGAACAGTTGGTTTTCAATAAGGTTTTCACCTAGGCCGTTATAAAGTATTCCCAACCGTTGTTCGGAATTTATATCGCTATCGTATTCGGCTGCATTTTCAGCCAAGGCACCTGTAATGCGCGTTAATACGCGGCGTTCTATTTGGCGTGGGGACTCGCTTTCCCGGATGATGCTTTTATATGCTGCTATGCCCATGTTGGTTTTCCTCTTTTCTACATTTGTTTGTAGATTATTTTGAATCTAGACCTTTAATCAGAATCTGCCTAGCCTGATTATTGATTTTAGTAGGGCAAAAATTTAAAACTTTGCCCTACTAATTAGCTGTTTAGATCAAAAAGGTCTATTACTGGAATAGACTTAAGATGTTTTGAGGAGCTTGGTTTGCAATCGAGAGTGATTGCGAAGCGAGCTGTTGTTGTACTTGCAAGGATTGAAGCCGGGCGGCCTCTTTTTCCAGGTTTGCATCCACGATACTACCAACACTACTGTCGATCCGGTCTGTCAATTCAGTTAGGAAAGTTTGTTGGGTCTCGATGGATTTTTCAGCAATACCCAATGAAGTCGCAGCATCAGTTGCAGATGTCAGTTGGGTTGTAACCGTCTGAAGATCAGCTGCCAAAAGCGCCGTTGTAGAGCTTGTGGTCAAATCAATCGCTGCTAGAGCCGATTGGATTGCCCCTAGGTCTTGCTGGTTAAAGCTGATCGTGGTTGTGCTGATAGACCCACCTGATGAACGCGCAATACCCGTCACAACGGTCACAGCAGATGTGCTGTTTACCAAATCGGTTCCGTTAAAGGTCGACTGGCTGATCGTGGTGCTGATCCGTTCCGCTAATTCGTCCAATTCGTTTTGAACGGACTCTCTAACGCTGGCTGAACCACCTTGGGCAAAGGCCACACGTTCTGAGAATTGATTGACAAGATCTACAACGGTTTCGGCACCAAGCCGAGCTGTTGAGATAGAGTTTTTTGTCAGGGTCAGGCTATCATTGATTGCGTTGAACATCCCGCTGTCACTTTTAAGCGATTCAGAGATGCTGAAAAACGCGGCATTATCCTTGCTCGAAGCGACCTTCAAGCCAGAACTGATCCGGTTTTGAGTTTCATTGAGGTTTGTATTGATCGACCGTAAGGCCGATAACGCCGCTGTTGCGGAGTTATTCGTTAATATAGAAGACATAAGCTGTTCCAATTTTCTGCTTCAAGTAGATCGTCTTTCTGACGAAATGCGGCTTTTACCGCGTAGTTAACGCTAACACATTAGTATCGTTAAACAAGTGTTTATTTATCCACAGACAACCCTAGCCTAAACTGACTTATCAATTTGTTGCTCATATGAAACAACCTTAACGCGTTTCTTGCCAGCAATATTTTTGTATATGGATTTTTTATAATCCCCGAACAGACAACTTAAGTATGTATGTAACTGCAGTTTTTAAGAAAACACCGCGCAAGATTAAGTTTTTACTTAGCGTAAAAGCATGGTGTTGCATATTTACATGCGGTGAGGGTTCTCCTGCCACAATTTAGTACTATTCTTAAAGTAGTGGTTATTTGGGGCGACAAGTGCAGGCTAACTGCACGATGCGATATAAGTTGCACGCCCTTAATGTAGCGAGGGGCATAGAGTATGGGTCATGTGAGTACTTGGGTTAAAAAGAATTTAAATTTCATCGTTACACTTATTACGGTACCATTAATTGGACCTGCTGTAGCGTTTGTCATGTATGAAATAACAGGCATTACAGAAGTCGTACCTATTATTATAACGGCGGCACTCTTCACGATGATATTCATTGTGGGTTTTCTTTTGTTTATCTACAATCATTCCAAATCAAACAATATTATTAAAAATGAAACCGCTCTTCAAACAGAAGCCTTGAATGACCATTCTCTGGTGACCAAAACAGATTGTAATAGCCGTGTTATTTATGTGAATGATAAATTCCTAGACGCAACGGGTTACACCCGAGAGGATTTAATCGGACAATCGTCTGCTATCTATTGGAGCGATGACGCCGAAGCTTTGCTACATGAATTGCGCAACACCCTTAAAAGCGGTCAAAAGTGGTTCGGCGAAATTCGGATTAAAACCAAAAGCGGTAAGATCATTTATACCCGTACAACATATGTTCCACAAATAGATAACAATGGAAATCTAGTAAGCAGTATCGCGATCCGTACAGATATCACCGAGAATAAAGTTGCGACTGGTGATAAAAATACGCGCAGAGCATTGCATATTTTACGAGATGAAATTTATATGTTCGAGGCGGGTACATTACGCTTCACCTATCTAAACCAAAGCGCAATGGAACGCTGTGGATGGGATGAAAGCATATATCCGCAAAAATCACTTTTTGAACGAGATATGGAACTTGATACAAATGGTGTCTATGACATCAAAGCTTTCTATGAACGCGCCCGCCCATTAATCAACGGCGAGACCGAGGAAGTCACCCATGAACTTACAATCGATGATCGGCCCAGTGAAATAAAAATGCAATTGGTACGGCCCGAAGTTGGCAAACCCTATTTCATGACAATTGTACGAGATATCTCTGATCGCCACGCCTTTAATAAAACTAAAGATGATTTTATTTCCACCGTTAGTCATGAATTACGAACACCTGTTACTTCAATCAAAGGTGCACTAGGGCTTATTCTATCGGGTGCTTTTGGTGAATTAAGTGAAAAAGCCAAAGGAATGCTTGATATCGCCTATCGCAATACGGACAGGCTGGGATTGATCATCAACGATATTTTGGACTTGGAAAAAATTGCCGCAGGTCGCATGGAATTTCATCTAGAACCCGTAGATATGGCGACATTAATTCAAGACGCAGTTGTTGAGAATAAACCTTATAGTGAGCGTTACGGTGTATCGATGGTTTTTGATGGAACAGAAGAAAATGTTATGTGCCTATGTGACAAGGATCGCGTTTTTCAAGTTATGAACAACCTCTTATCCAACGCGGCCAAGTTCTCGCACAAAGGGAGTGATATCATCATCAATCTTGAGGCAAGAGAAGACACAATTTACGTTAGCGTCGAAGACTTTGGCGCAGGTATACCTAACAAAGCCAAAGCCACTATTTTTGACAGATTCACGCAAGCAGACTCTTCAGATCGTCGCGCAAAAGGCGGTACAGGTTTGGGCTTGAGTATTGTTAAAACACTTATTGAACAACAAGGTGGTACAATTGACTTCACGAGCAAATGGGGTAAAGGCACCAAGTTTTTCTTCGAATTACCAATCGCCAGCGAAGCAATTAATGCTGACAGTATTGCTGCAGAATAAAGGAACTTTAAGATGAGCCTTAAGATACTTCACGTCGAAGACGACTTAGACATTCAAGAAATAGCCAAGCTTTCCCTAGAGGCTCTTGGTGGGTTTACAGTCCATCAATGTGCATCTGGGCAGAGCGCATTGGACGAAGTTCTAGAGTTTAATCCCGATCTCTTTTTGCTCGATGTTATGATGCCTGAAATGAGTGGCGATACATTGTATACAAAGCTCAAGGTTATTCCTGGTCTGGAAAACACCCCAGCGATATTCATGACGGCACGCGCACAATCAAAAAATATCGCTTATTTAAAAGAGCTTGGCGCGTTGGATGTAATTTTAAAACCGTTCGATGCTATGCTGTTACCAGAACAGATTACCACCATACTTGCCGCGAACAGTTAACGATTATTGGCGGCGATACTACAGCGCCGCCTTTATCTGCTAAATGATTTTGAGCTTATTCCCAATGAGACTGGGAGCTAATGCCAGAAGCATTTTCAAGAAAGCCATCAACCAGCTCTATCGTATCGTTGAATGGGGGTTTTAGGCCAGCACTTGCAAGGTTATTAATAATAGCATTTTCTGCATCGCGCGCCATTTGACCTGTTTCAGCAAAGCCAAGCGTACCTGCAGTCCCGCCTATTTTGTGAAGAATGAATTGAATCTGTTCAAGCGCTTTTTCACGGCTTTCTCCCAGATCAATTGCCTGACGCAAAGCTTCAAGTTCATCCAGCCGATCATCTAGAAGACTGATAAAACGTGCACGAACGACTTTAAGGTGGTCTTGTAATATGTCTGCGGGGTCTTGGGTCATCCGACGCGACTTAACAATGATAGGCTGCTGGTCGCAGGAAGCAGATCRTCTGCTTTRTTGCGGGCTGAGCGGCTGACTTCCGACAGAGCCTTTACAACGTTTTGGTTAGAGCGGAATGTTAAGCGAACCAAATTGCTTATCTCATGGGAAAACACAACTGGACGCCCGTCACTTGAGCAAAGGCCCATAGAGTTTATAATTTCCCGAAGGTCTACCTTCAAAAGCCCAGGTTCTATTTTATGACCCGSACCAGTTGAGCATACAAACGTGCCGTTGCCAGCATAAGCYACAAGATGCTGTGAGCGCTTTAGACAAAATGTAATGGCCTCTGCSACATCKGTAATAAGAGCTTCRAAATCAAAGGCTGAAGTGCTTTTAAAGATGCTATCAATTTCAACAATACTAAAGGCGWAAACCGAAGAGCCAAATTGCATGCCGCGTGACAGCTGGCTTACATAATTCTCCAAAGCAATATAAGGAATAACGCCTTCTACGTCATGTATCGCAATCTTTTCATCAATACCGTAGGGTTTTTCAAAGTTTGAATACTTAACCGATTGATCGACACCCGCAGTGACCTGTTGGCCCCATGCATGCACAAGGCTTTCAGCGATCTTGACCCGCGCACCCAGCTCAACAATATCAAACGGTTTGGTCACATAATCTGTCGCACCTGAAGCAAAAGCGCGTTCGATATAACCTTTGTCAGACATCGCCGTAATCATAAGAATAGGGGTCTGTTTATATTCAGGCATTAACCTCAATGATTTACAAAGCTGAATGCCATCTATGTCTGGCATTTGAATGTCCAAAAGGAAGCAATCAAAGGGTTCAGGGTCATCTCTTAAAATTTTAAACGCTTCTGTTGCGGATTCAGCAATTGTGACGTCAGTTTGYCCCATCGATGCCAAAACAGCRACTAAAAGCTCTAAAATTATCGGGTCATCATCAACGGAAAGTATTCTCATCATTCAGTCCACACCCCAAATAAAGYAAAAGTTTATACTTAAAGTTATCTATATCTACACTTGTATGTTTAGTAACAAATGGAAGATATTAACTTAGTTACTTCACTTTTAGTAATAATCATGGCCAAATTATGTCAAAGGCGATCTATTTTAAGTTGAACGTTTTGTGTGACATATCACGCAAAGATAATCCTTCCGAATATTAGCTTTTGCCGTTACCATTTTTATTAACTTCGGTTAGTAAAGTTGATCCGTTGGAGCGTGATGAATCCAATAGATTTGCAAACATTTTCACATTTTAAGATCAAGTGCTTGTATAAATTCGTTGATTTGTAATGCACCATAAATGTYATTCATATGTACCAAATCATTTTCTGGGTGAGGATTGCACRTACTATCCAGTGAMATTTGCAATCGGATTGAGCCTTGTGTGTATTTTTGTTTTGTTGCGATTTCAAAATCTAAAGTTTTTTGGGGTTGTCTAACGAGTGTAGCCCCATCGACTGGAAAGGCGTTTTCCATTGCGGTGAAAATTTCATTATATGRAGTATAANTTTTTGGGTGYGGACATAAACTCGGCATTGTCCCATGCTGAAATAGGTTGGTGGGATACATATAGTGGTATGTTGGAAATTCGACGAATTTTAGCTGCAAGTTTACCTGCCAAGGAATTCGTAACACACCGTGTGAGCGATGTAGATTTAACGGCAGATGAGATGCGGCGATCATAGCGCGGAAAACGCATCATTCCGTGCAATAAGCAAACATCATACTGACTGGGTGTGATGTTTGTTTGGCCATTGGAGGTGAATTTTAACGACCGTTTCAATTTATTGTTTTGCGGTACAAGACTGGTTTTATTGACGCGCAAATCCTTAAGTAATTTTCCACGTGCGGCAAAAAATGTAACGTGATGTACCGTTGTAAATGGTACTTGGTTTTCCTCGAGTACTGCCCAGCCCAGTTTAAGRCTAGCGATATGGCTGTTGCCTATGACAAGTAKCTTCATGGTTATTTCGGCCTRAAAGCATCTAAAAGYTCTTCTTCRCAGGTAATGTCAGAACTCGTTTTAGAGGCTGTTTCTTCTGTGGCTTGTTCCCCTTCAAGGCATTGTAAGCCCTTGAAAAAATGATCCATTACATGACTGACGCCCTGGGGTGTTACCGTGCGTTTGTTGTCTGCAAAAAACATGCCTTGGTAAGCGGGACTATTAATAATYTCATAAGATGGAAAGTAGTCAACAAAAGAGTAYTCTTGTGTAGCAGCAGCTGCAACCGCGCGCAAAATAGATTTGGATTGCATGGTTGCAACGAGCACATGGTTACCTGAATTAGTTGCGATTAAAGGGACGGGTGAAACTGTTAGAAGTACATGAATATTCGAATTCACCTTTCGTAACATTTGCAATACATCCGTCAGAGCAGATAAAATCATTGTATAGTCTTGGTTCACAAAATCATGTTTGTCTGGATTAAATTTCCCTGCGGCAGTGCCAGGGCACATAGGGTATTCATAACCGTCTTCATGGTTAAACCAGCTTTCGGTTAAGCCTAAAGTAAAGATAAAAACATCGGCCGTTTCGATCGCATCCATAAAAGCGTCAATTGTGATTTGGCGTGACTGTGTGACTTCTTGTTCGTTCAGAAATCCATTAGGTTCAATGCTGGGTCTAAAAGGATCAAAGTAACGACCCTGTGCGCTCCAAATCTCGTTGGGCGGTTCTGAGACCCCAAGCGCCCACTCAAGCCATTGTTTAAGTAATGTTACGGTGTAAATATTACCTGTACGGCAAGAAAAAACACCGTAATTATAGTCATTAGCAAATTTATTATTTAACCCAATGGGGGCAGGTTCGGTATCTAGCCAATGGAAGTTTTGATCCGTTAGCGCTGTGCCGATATGTTGTGCGAAGCAAGAGCCAAAGGTAATGGTTTTATGCTTTGGTTCGATCAATTTTTTTGGTTGCCAAAGGCCTTCAATTTCAAGCGGGCTATGCTGTGCAACAGCCGAAGCCCAAAAGAACTTTTGATCGAGTTCGGAATAAGGGTTTGGCATTTAAATGTTCTTCCCTAATGATACTTAAACTAAGTGCTGTGGCTGTGAATATAGCCTTTGAATATTGGCAGTATAGACTGATTTTTTTATTAAGAAATATTGATTACAATATTTGAATACTATGATGAAATTAAAGAACCTTACTTAGTACCAAATCCGCCCGCTGTTGGCGTTATGATTGTAACGCTTTCGCCCGCCTGTAATGTGGTTTGCGCGCAGCTTGGCAGGTCTTGAATCTGTCCATTAATGCGGGTCACAAAAGTCCGTCCCTTTTCGCCAGCCGTCCCCCCCGCAAGCCCCTCGGGCGCGCGCAACCTATGTGATGACAGTATCGACATTTCCATGGTTTCTAAGAAACGTAATCTGCGCTGTGTGCCGTTCCCTGCCGACCATTTTCCTGTTCCACCAGAGTCTGCGCGAATGTGAAAGTCTTCAAGTAAAACAGGATAGCGCAATTCTAATATTTCGGGGTCTGTCATGCTGGAATTTGTCATGTGAACTTGCACCGCATCGGTGCCATCAAACCCGTCCCCTGCGGGGGAGCCTGAACAAATGGTTTCATAGTATTGATAGGTCTCGTTGCCAAAGGTGAAATTGTTCATAGTACCTTGTGAATTGGCGATGCTACCCAAAGCGCCCAACATACAATTGGTGACGTGTTGGGATGTCTCTACGTTGCCTGCCACCACCGCAGAGGGGTAGGTTGGTTTCAGCATMGAATTATCTGGAATGGTGATTTTAATYGGCCGCAGACAGCCTGCATTRATCGGAATATTATCGTCAACCATCAGGCGAAACGAATATAAAACAGCCGCGCGGGTCACGGGTTCGGGTGCGTTGAAATTATTCGCTTGTTGGGCAGACGTCCCTGTAAAATCAACATGTGCTTCACGGTTTTTGGTATCAACGGTGATCTTGACCTTAATGACGGCACCTTGGTCGGTCGCGTAGCTGTATTCACTGTTGCGCAGGGCACCAATCGCACGGCGTACACCTTCCTCGGCATTGTCTTGTACATGGTTCATATAGGCRTGTACGGCGTCTAGACYAAATTGGTTAACCATCTTGCGCAGCTCATTGATGCCCATCTGATTGGCGGCAACTTGGGCCTTTAGGTCAGCGAYATTTTGCGTTGGATTGCGGCARGGATAAGCATGMTTTGTAAGCAACTCTAATAAGGCGGCTTCTTGGAAATCACCCTTTGAAACAAGTTTGAAATTATCAATCAAAATGCCTTCTTCATTAACGGTTGTGGCGAGCGGCGTCATAGAGCCTGGTGAGGTGCCCCCCACATCGGCATGATGCCCACGCGCAGCTACATAAAACAAAATAGTTTTATTGTCCGTACCGAAAACGGGCGTGACAACAGTGATGTCAGGCAGATGCGTGCCGCCGTTATAAGGCGCGTTCAGCGCGAACACATCCCCTGCGTGAATGTTGCCTTTGTTCAACGCGATAATGGTTTCAACAGAACGATCCATTGACCCTAAATGCACAGGCATATGGGGCGCGTTTGACACTAATGATCCGTCGGCGGCAAAGACGGCACAAGAAAAATCCAAGCGCTCTTTTATGTTCACTGAGTTGGATGTTTTTTGCAACGTCACGCCCATTTGTTCGGCAATGGACATGAACAAATTATTGAAAACCTCTAACAAGACGGGATCGACTTTAGTGCCAATGGCAAAACGACGTTTCAACGGTTTGATACGTTGCAAAATGATGTTGTTTTGGGCTGTTATTTCGGCTTGCCAGTCAGGCTCAATAACGATGGTTTGGTTTGGCTCTATGATCAATGCAGGGCCTGTAATTTTTTGACCTGCGGTGAACATTGCACGATCCGTATAAACCTGCGCTGTGTGTAGCATTCCTTGCATGAAAATTTTCTGGGTATGGTTTATGTGTGGTGCCGCATCGGATGCGTTTAAGGTCGTTGGTGTGATTTTGGCACTGCCGCCAAAGCTTTCAACTTCCAAAGATTCAATGAAAATAGGTTTGTCGTCAAAGACAAAACCGAACTGTTTTTTATGCTCAGTAATAAAGTCTTGTCGCATGTTCTCTATTGTCCCCAATGGGATGGGCAGCGAGGTATCGGTTCCTTTATAACGTAGATGCAAATGGATTTGTGTTTGGACAGAATCTACWTTTTGCGCCTGTAATGCGGTCAGGTTTTGGCGTTGTAATTGTACCGATAATGCGGTGGTTTTTGTCAGTGACTGCGCATCTAGTTYTTGGGCAATCGTTTGCAATTTATTCTCGCGGATATCTGCTAAACCCATGCCGTAGGCCGATAAAATTCCAGAATGCGGATGAATGAATATGGTTTGCATTCCTAAACTATCTGCGACCAAACAAGCGTGTTGCCCGSCGGCACCACCAAAACAGGTTAGCGCATAATTGGAAACATCATAGCCTCGTTGCACTGAGATTTTTTTGATTGCATTGGCCATGTTTTCAACAGCAATRCTTAGAAAYCCTTGGGCGATCTCATGGGGGCTACGGCCATCGTTGATCTTGTCCGCAAGGGCTTCAAATTTTTGCYGTACAACCGTAACATCCAARGCTTGGTCTTGGTTGGGGCCAAAGATTTTTGGAAAATATTCGGGACACAATTTACCAACCATTACATTGGCATCGGTAACTGTCAAAGGGCCRCCACGACGGTAAGATGCAGGCCCTGGATCAGCCCCTGCGCTGTCAGGACCTACGGTGAATTTGATCCCGTCGTAGTGCAAAATTGACCCGCCACCTGCGGCAACGGTATGGATGTTCATCATGGGCGCACGCATACGCACACCTGCAACATTGGTCTCATATGATCGCTCTAACGTGCCGTTGTAATGGGATACATCCGTTGATGTGCCGCCCATATCAAATCCGATAATCTCATTAAACCCTGCTTGTGCGCTGGTTTTAATTGCCCCGACGACCCCGCCTGCAGGACCCGATAGGATGGCATCTTTGCCCTGAAAGCGATCCGCCGCTGTCAGCCCGCCATTGGACATCATAAACATCAATTGCAAACCTGCGTTTGTGCCTAATGCATTTGATACTTGGGAAACGTAGCGGGATAAAATCGGGGTCAGATAGGCATYGACCACGGTTGTATCGCCGCGTCCGATTAATTTGATCAGCGGCGATACTTTGTGGCTGACGGATATTTGGGTAAAGCCAACTGTGCGGGCGAYTTTTTCTGCGGCTAATTCATGGGCTGGGAAAGCATAGGAATGCATGAAAACAATAGCGACTGAGCGACAGCCTGTTGCRTAGAGTTCTTGTAGYYTTTCACGGGTYTCATTGGGGCAAAGCGGGGTTTCAATTTKGCCGTCCGCACGAATGCGTTCGTTGATTTCAGCAACTGCTGAATACAGCTGTTYTGGCTTTATGATTTTTTTGGCAAAAATATCATTACGCGCTTGGTATCCAATGTTTAATGYATCCCGAAACCCTTGGGTRATTAACAGCGCRGTYGYATCGCCCTTGCGTTCTAGYAGGGCATTGGTTGCAACKGTTGTRCCCATTTTKACAGAGCCGATTTGATCGGTTGGAATGGGTGCGCCGTGGGCTATTTGTAGAAAATTCCGAATGCCTTGAATGGCGGCGTCTTTATAGGCTTGCGGGTTTTCAGACAGCAGTTTGCAGGTCAGAATTTCACCCGACGGACTGCGCGCGGCAATGTCGGTAAAGGTGCCGCCGCGATCAATCCAGAAATCCCACTTTTGCGTCATTCTATGCTCCGTCTTTTGCAAAAAGTCAGAGCAGGTTCCCCCGTAAAGATCAATAGGTGTTAGGTGGTTAGCCAATCTACATTGACGGCTTCAATGGATGCGCTACCACCTAAAATGGTGCGGCTAAGGGCGGTGACATTAGGCAGGCTGTGCGCCATAAAGACATCCGCATGGGCGATTTTTGCCGCTAAAAAATTGGTATCCCAATTGCCCGTGTCTTTTTGCGCCTCAGCGGCGCGTTTGTTTTTGATCGCCATCCAGCCACCACATAGATAACCCATCATCATCAGGTATGGTACTGAAATTGCGGCGGCTTCACGGGGTGATAAATCGTCTGTTAAGATGTGATCTAATGCCATTTCGGCATCGTTTATGGTGGCAGATAAAACATCATCGGCATCGGTGCGCATATCAGCAATTAAAGCACGAACGGCAATGCCTTTGTCGCGCAAAGTTTTGCGAAAAATTAAATCGTTGGCTTGAATGGCAGTTGTGCCTTCGTAGATTGTTAAAATACGCGCGTCACGCAAATGCTGGGCGGCACCTGTTTCTTCAATATATCCCATGCCGCCGTGAACTTGGATGCCGTCCGATGCAATGCCGATTGAACGCTCGGTTAGCCAGCCTTTGATGATGGGAACCAATAGTTCGGAACGGGTTTGCCATGTTGCGGCGTTGGGCGTGTTCGCGTGGGCTAGGTCTAATGCGGTAGCGCCGTACAACGCCAAGGCACGCATGGCTTCGATTTCACCGCGCATGGTTGCCAGCAGACGCATCACGTCGGGGTGGTGCATAATATTGTCTCCTGCCGCGCGATCAATCGGGGTGCCTTGGATGCGTTGCGCCGCGTAGTCAATCGCCTGGTAATAAGCGCGGCTAGCAATGGATGTTCCTTGAATGCCAACACTGAAACGGGCGTGGTTCATCATGTTGAACATGATGTTCAAACCTTGGTTTTCTTGCCCGACAAGATAGCCAATAGCGCCCTCTTTTTCACCAAATTGCAAGATGGCAGTGGGCGATCCGTTGATACCCATTTTATGCTCAATCGAAACACATTCCACATCATTCCGCGCCCCCAGACTGCCGTCGTCATTTACCAGATATTTTGGCACGATAAAAACAGAAATTCCTTTGACACCTTGGGGGGCATCGGGGGTGCGTGCGAGTACCAGATGAATAATATTTTCAGCCATATCATGTTCACCAAATGTGATGAAAACCTTTTGACCCTTGATCAAATAATGATCCCCTGCGGGGGTTGCGGTGGTCTTGATGCTGGCAAGATCGGTGCCTGCATGACTTTCCGTCAGGTTCATTGTCCCCGTCCAACGACCTTCGGCCATCGGGGGGATGAACTTTTGTTTTTGTTCTTCTGATGCAGAGGATTCTAGCGCGTGTATTTGACCCTCGGTCAAAAGATGGCACAGGGCAAATCCCAGATTTGCCGAGTGCCACATCTCGCGCACAGCGGCACAAATAAGTTCGGGCATTTCTTGGCCGCCGTAGGCTTGTTTGGTGCCAATTCCGCACCATCCACCTGTGCCCATTGCCTTGAAAGCATCGGCGAACCCTGCGGGGGTCGTGACTGTGTTGTCAGGGTTCCAAACGCACCCTGCCTGATCGCCTGATTGATTGAGTGGGGCAATAACTTCGGTTGCTAGTTTTGCGGCTTCAGACAGGATCGCACCGACCAGATCGGGACTGTAATCGGTNRAGCTTTCAAGGGCTGTAACGGCGTCTAATCCTGCAACATTCTGGATGGTAAAGCGTAGGTCGGTTTCGTCAGCGTTATACATCAAGTTCCCCAGTATGATTTGTTTCAACCTAGCGCCCAAAGGGTTGGTTTGTCTTGTGTTACCCTGCGTCTAGTTATTGTCTTGGGTCGGCAACCAAACTTCAAAACAAGCGCCCGTTTGGGACGGTATTGAGGTTAATGTTCCGCCAAGGTTACGGACAATCTCTAGGCTGATCGATAGCCCAAGACCGACACCTTCGCTTGAATTACTTGAAGACAGCTTTGAGAATTTCTCAAAAATAATGTCGCGTTCACTTTCTAAAATACCAGGGCCATTATCGGAAAACGTTAATAACACACCAYCGGTTTTTATCGATGCGTCAATGTTAATTTGCACGATTTCTTTRYCAGAGTATTTGATCGAGTTGGTCACAAGGYTGATGAACACTTGGGTCAGACGATCCCCATCGGTCAGGATTTCGATTGTACCGAGTTTGGGCGAKGTATGGATATCCAGCTTTAGMCCGTCTTTGATCGCTTGGGGTGCCGCAAGTGATTGTTCGACCAAAACCCCTAGATTATGTTTGGCAAATTTCATCGTTACTTTGCCGCTTTCAAGAAAACTTAAATCAAGGATATCATCCAGAATGCGTGTCAGCCGCTGGCTTTCGTCATTGATGATGGTTGAGAATTTTGCAAACTGTTCAGGGGCAAGATCAGGGTCGTTTTTCAAGATTGCTGAAAACGAACGGATCGACGTCATCGGGGTACGCATCTCATGGCTGACCTGGCTTAGGAAATCATCTTTTTGCAAACTCAGTGCTGTCAGTTTTTCATTGGCACGGCGCAACTGGTTAGCGGTTTTTGCCAGTTCTTTGGATTGTTTTTCCAGCCGCACAGAATATTCCATAACCTGGGCGGTTTCATCCGCCACGGCGATGAGTTCTTCGACCGATACGGACTCGCTACCAGAAACCTGTCCGATCATAGCGTGCGCGGTTGCCGCCCCGACAGAGCCTGCAAATTCGCGTTCAAGTTCGACAATAAATTCGGATGTTGGGTCGGGCAGGCTGCCGTCTTTGCCCTGTTCCATTGCTTTTGCATCAAAAATTTGTCGGGTGTAATCACGGCCTAACACGCGTTGTGCGAGGGTGAATAATTCATCCGCTGATGCTGTTTGGCTTTTTATTGGACGCGGTGATGTCCGCCCAAAGACGTTGACGAACAACAAGGCTTGTAGCTTTTCCAACGGGCGGGGTGTTGTTGCTAGAGAGACCAGCAAGAAGGTTGAAAGGTTGATCGATAAAGACCAAAAGACGGCATGTACNAGCGGGTCTTGGATMGCGATGTTGAACAGCGATTGTGGGCGCAATGCAGCGATGCCCATCAGGCCGTTTTCAAGGATGTTTTTGGTGAGAATAAAACTGCCGTCAAAACTAGGCAGGAACAACGTATATGCCCACACGACAAAGCCGATCAAGATACCAGACAGTGCCCCGCTACGTGTTGCATTGCGCCAGAAGAGGCCAAAAAACAAGGCGGGTAGAACTTGGGCAACGCCTAAAAATGCGATCAAACCAATAGAGGCCAGCGCCGAGGTGCCACCTGTAAAGATGTAATACAAATAGCCAAAGGCCAGCACCATTGCGATKCKSRKGCSGCRASWRCGTAACAGTAAGTTACGGACATCGGCGGTTTTGGGATTGAGCGATTTCGAGCTATAGAGCCAAAGCGGTAAAACAATGTGGTTGGATACCATGGTTGATAGGGCGATTGCGGCGACGAT
>NVSA01000020.1 GCA_002401045.1 Paracoccaceae bacterium | reverse complement strand
TTACGGCAATACATTCACTTTCAGCTAGAGCTAACAGTGGCCAGAAAACCAATGCGATGACGACATAGAGCACTCTAAAAATGTCCATATGAAATCCTTATTAAATGATTATCCCAATGCAGGTCAGCATGGGAGAGTAGTTTCTTTGTTTGCGCGGTAATTTGGAACATCGCCCCATTCCCGTCTGTAGCCACAAAACCACCAGCATGGGCCGCAATACCGCTGATATCTGCGCGTTGCTGGGTTGTCAGCAATTTTGCGGTTTGCGCATCAAAGATTTGCAGCAAGCCACCACGGGGCGCGGTGATGCCTACTTTGCGCCCATCGTTTGAAAACGCAATGCTACCGATATAATTTTTCAGCCTTCGTTGCTGTGCTGCAGGAACCGAYAAAAACGTGGTTTTGTCAGGSGTSGCAATSCCTGCAAGTGYGGGGGGRGCCAGCACATCGCCTTGCCACTGCATCCCAAAGGCCACCTGATWGGATGCATTCACATCTATATGGCGGATCGAGTTTTGTGCCAGCTCAGGCGGCAAGACAACCTGCGCAGTAATTTCCCCCGCTGGGTTCAAAAACGTCAGGTTGGGACGCATGGTAGCAAGGTTCAACTTTTGACGCCCCGTATCTGGATGGGTACGAATACCCCCATTGGCAACCACCATCCCGCGCCCGCCTGCTAGCGTTTTGATTTCATGGGGGCCGATACCGCCAGAGGACATCTCCCCGATACGGCGGTACCCGTCACGGCGCGACCACAACCCGATGACACCTTGGCCTGTCTCTATATCATTCTCGGTGGTGCACAGCACCGCCCCTGCGTTGATGAAACAGCCATGACCATAGAAGTGCCGCCCTTGGGGTGCGGCCATCTGCTGAACCGTCTCGCCCGTGACGCAATCAATCACCAGCGCGAAACGCCCAGGTCTGCGGGCAAAGGCTACGGCCTCTGGCCGGGTCGGATGACCGCAGGCGGCGTGACCGCGATTGGGAAGGGGGATTTGGAAAAGCTGTGCGCCCAGCGCGTTCAAGCCAAACAAAGCATAGCTGGCATCGGGCAATTTGGCAGCCGCTAAGAATGCAGGACTGCCTGCATCTGCCCATGTTCGTTTCGGCAAGGCTGTTGCTGCAATCAAACCCGCCAAAAAACCGCGACGCGTAGTCATCTAGTCGCCATCAAGAGCGTTAAAGCCAATGGTAACGCCCAGATGCGCACCCAACTCAACCTCAACCGCCTCATGAATCACCGATACCAAGGTTTGCAGGCTCTCGGCCTGAAAACGATTGGATGTATCCGCAATCTGCGTAAAATCTTTGTCGGTTATGCGGGGCATAAAATCTAGCGCATTCACAAAGGCCTCTTGCGTCAGGCTGATCTGTCCATCGCCCAGCGCAGTGGCCAAATCATGCGCCGCACTCAATGCATGTTCAATATTGCGCAAGGGGCGCGTGGTGCGCCATGCTTCGGCACGTTTAGGGCGTTGTTTCTCAAAGCTGCCCAGCGGGCGGGCAAGGCGTTGAGTTTCAATATACTCCAGCGCCCCTGCAAGGGTGGTCAAATAAGCTTGTGCCACCTCGTCAGGGGATAGAAATAACGCATTATCTGGCTGACCCGCTGTGGCGATGGTACGGGCAAATTCATCTTGCCATTTGGCGTCCATGATCTGGGCATTATGCGCCAAGTCAGCGGCAATCGCTTGCACCAGTTTACAGGTATAGCTGTCAGAGCCGTAATCGTTAAACGTGGCATCGCCCAACAAATGATCCAGCGCAAAAAAACCCTTTCCTGCAATCGATACTTGCGCGAAATTATCCGCCTCAAGCGTCGGGATATCTTGCGCCGCAATCAATTTTCGCAACGTCTTCGCGGTGAAACCTTTTTTGTCTGGCCAAAAGCCAAGCGACAACAAACCACCGATTTCATCCAACGGGCCGAACAGAACAATACTTGCCTCAACCCATGCGTCAAAGGCCGCATGATAGGCAGGCATCACACTGGGCGCGGTGCAATTGGTTTGTGTGGCGAGCACAAGTGCTTGGCTGGTTTGGGCGAACTGGGCGTATTTATTTTGCGTGACAATCACGGCTTTGTTCATATCTGCAAAAGCAGGTTGCACACAGATCAACAAGGCCAAGATTATGAAACGCATTCTACAAACTCTCAATAAAAGCGATCAAATCATCGCGTTCGCTTTTTGTCAGGCTGATAACGGTTTGTTTGGCGGCCTCAGCTTCACCACCATGCCAGAGGATGGCTTCGAGCAAGTTACGCGCCCGACCATCGTGCAAGAACCGCGTGTGACCGCTGACTTGTTGGGTCAGACCAACACCCCAAAGCGGCGGCGTGCGCCATTCTTGACCCGTTGCTTTGCCAGCCGTTGTGCCATCCGCTAAATCCGTCCCCATGTCGTGCAACAACAAATCGGTATAGGGCCAGATCAGCTGGAAGCTTTGCGCGTCTTGATCGTTTAGACTGTGCGTGACGTGTTTGGGCGCGTGGCAGGCAATACAGCCCGTTTGGTAGAATATCTGCTTGCCGCGCAACACAGCCGCATCGGCAGGATTGCGGCGTTTTGGAACCCCCAAATTACGGGCATAAAAGTCAACCAGCGCCATGGCTTCATCAGAAATTTCCACATCGCCGTGAACTTCAGTAGACCCATCTGGTGCCGCTTGGCATTGTGCTTGCGCATCGGTGCAATCGCCTGCCCCTGCAGGGTACAGTGTGGTTGAAATGCCAATGTCACTGCCAAAGGCCAATGCCGATTGATCCAACACGGTCGCACTATGTGCCTTTAGCCCGAAACGCCCCAGCGCAGTGCCTTGCAACACCCGCGAATGCACGATGTTAGCGCGTCCTGATATACCATCGTTATTGGCATCATCTGGATCTTGGCGCGCTAAAATATCCGCATCTGGAATGGCCTCTAACAAACCAAGCCCGATCATTTGCGGCGCAATACGCGGTGCTATAACCGTAGCGACGTCCAGCGCACCATAGCCAAGGTTATGTACGCTATATTTTGGGCGTTGTAGCATTACGACTTCGCCACCAGAAAGCGTGATTGGTTTATCGGTATAGCTAACAGAAAACTTGCCTTCGGCAGGATGCCCTACAACAGAAAAATCTTGCAACTGACCGCCATAAACGGGATCAGGCAAACTGCCCAGATAATCGGTGATATCATCTGCCAAAGCAGGGTTCGGATCGAGTTGCGCCAAACGCATGACCAGCGAGACATTCGTATCATCGGCATTTGCTGGCGGATGACCGCGCCCGTCTTTCAGGTGGCACCGCTGGCAAGAACGCGCGTTATACAACGGCCCCAAACCATCCGAGGCCAGCGTTGATGACGGCGACGACACCCACAGTTTTCGAAACAAAGCATTGCCCAGCTTAAAGGTTAGCTCATCTTCAAAGCTGATGTTTTTACTATGTTGGGAAAAGGCATTATTATTTCGCGTCAGGCGTACTGTGGCACCACCCCCAGGGTTTGCCTCAAACTTTTCAACCGCCCCGAACTGGGTTGTTGGTTCCGTGATTTTAGCAATACGCGCCGCTTCGGCATCTGTGCGCGCAATGATGTTTGGTAAAGACTTCAGTGTCGTTTGTGCCATTGCAAGGTTTGCCCCCACAATCAACATGGCACTCACGCTTAATCCCCAAAGTATTCGCTGTCTCACTGTCATCTCCGAAGTCGTGCAAATGGCGCCCAGATAGGCACCATTTGTTTTTAACTGTTCAGAGGTCTTATTGGAAGACCGCGTCAGGATTGTCCAGACTGTCAGAACCTTCAAATGCGATTGCATCCAAACCAAGCGCCACGGTTGCGCGTTCGATTGACTTCGTTTGTTTCACCAAAGCGTTTACCGCATCCAAGATCAAAGCTTCGCCTTTGGCGTTGCCTTTTTCCAACATTTGGTCGTAAGAGAAACCACCGTCAGCCGCTGCTTTTAGCTCACCTAGYTCAACCATTGTAGACGCAAGGTCCGCTTTCAAAGCCGCATCAAGTTTGGCGTCTTTTGCCGCAACTAGGCTTGAAAGTGACGGGCCTGAAACCACGGTGCCGTCGATACGTGTGTAACTACCAAGATAGACGTTTTGTACACCTAAACCATCATAGAAGTGGCTGTTATGTGTGTTGTCAGAAAAACAATCATGCTCTTCTTCTGGGTCGTTCAACATAAGACCAAGCTTCATGCGCTCGCCTGCTTGTTCGCCGTATGACAAAGATCCCATGCCTGTTAGCATTGCAGAAATACCTGCGTTGTTATCCATGCTTAGAGCTTTGCGTGCGTCGCCGCCCATTTTCCACTGGCCTGTCATCCATTCAAGATCAGACACCAACAAATCKGTTGCYGCTTTCARRTAATCWSCRCGACGATCACARTTRCCAYYCGTRCARKCATCGCCCTGAGCGTAATCTGTTGCAGGGCGGTTGCCTGCGCCTGCGCCGTGGCCGTTCAAGTCTTGACCCCAAAGCAAGAATTCAATCGCGTGATAGCCAGTGGCTACATTGCTTTCAACTGCGTCGGCTTCATGCAAGCTGCCTTCTAGTAAAGCTGGCGTGATTTCTGTCGCATCAATCATTGTACCAGAAAGAGACAGCTTAGGGTTCGCCACAACATTCAACGCGGCATAGGCGTTTTCATCTGTAGCACCGCCATAAGACGCATCAACATAGTCGATCAAACCTTCATCAAGTGGCCAAGCGTTTACTTTGCCTTCCCAGTCATCAACGATTGCATTGCCGAAACGAAACACTTCTGTTTGTTGGTAAGGCACACGCGATGCAAGCCAAGCAACTTTTGCACCGTCAAGCGCTTCTGCTGACGGGTCGGCAATCAAAGTGTTCACTGCTGTTTGCAAAGCTTTAGCCGTTGTCAGGCTGTCTTCATATTCTGCCGCCGCAATATTTGCGTAATTATCAACAACACCACTTACATCCGCATAGAGCGGAGAAGCGATGACAAGAGCGGCGGTTATGCCTGAAGCCAATGTTTTCATAGTGTTTCCTATATTCCTGAGTAAAAGAATCAAATTCTCAGAACTAATGGCACTTTGAAAGGCTCCAGGCAATACCCGACTTATTTACTTGGCATTAAGCCGCTGATGGCTTGGCTCTGGCGCTCCACCAATGGAACCCCAGCAGACCGATGGTTAGAACCAACCCAAGCGTATAGACCCAGCCAATTGTGGCAATAACCAAGGCAGACAGAACAAGGCGGGTAATGACTTCCCACTTTTGCAACCGCTTGCGATCGAATACCGCCAAGGCACTCGCCAGCAGATACAAAGCAATGCTGACACGGACACAGATCCACACCAAAGAGAGTATATGGGTTTGACCATCATAGCCCGTCAGATACCGCTCGCCACCCCCTGCTGGGTTCAGTTGTGCCGCTTCGATCAACAAAAGCTCTGGGTAGAAAGCAAAGACGAACGGGATCACAAACATCACGATCCCCGCTTTCACTGCCGCAAAGCCTGTGTGCATCGGATCGGCCTTGGTGATCGATGAGGCCGCGAAGGCGGCCACCGCCACGGGCGGGGTAATTGCCGACGCCACTGCAAAGTAGAAAATGAACATATGCGCGGTAAAGGTCGCAATACCCAAGCCCACCAACATAGGCCCCATCAACAACGCCACGTTAATATAGGCAGGCACGGTTGGCATACCCATACCCAACAGAATTGCCATAAACATGGTTGCCAGCAAGGCCAGCAATAAGAACGCGCCGTTTTCACCAATCATACCGCCTGCACCGCGCAACCATGAAATAATATCAACCGCGATAAAGTTCGAAAGCCCCGTTAGGTTTAGACAAAAGTCGATCACCGAAACTGCCAAGAACATCAGATACAAACGGCTGACCATCGTTCCTGCTTCAGAAAAAGCATAGACAATTTTGCGAGGGTTTTCGCGGATATCACGGTCCAGTACAAACAAGATCGCCAATAACGCCATCGCCCACCAACCTGCGGAACCCGCATCACCGACTGAGTTTTGGATCACTTGTAGCAACCACGGCAAATCTGTCGCACGACATCCGTTTGCAGTGATCGTTTGGGTCACACCCCAAAGTCCTGATAGCGGCCCACAGCCAATCGCCTCTTTCGGGGTGACCAACAATACAAGGATCAAAAGGATCGGTGCAAAGATCATAATCAAATTGACCATATCTTCGCGGGTTAAAAGCATATCGTCAGACACTTTACCCACGGCTTGGATATCTTGCTTACGCGCTTGGAAAACCACGGTCAGAAACAGACACCCAAAATAAGCCAGCGCAGGCAAGCACGCCGCAATGATCACTTCACGATATGGCACCACAGTCATCGCTGATAGGATGAAGGCCGCAACCCCCATCACAGGCGGCATGATTTGACCCCCCGATGACGCGGCGGCTTCAACGCCCCCCGCGAACACACGGTCAAAACCGCGCTTGAGCATCATGGGAATGGTCAGCACCCCCGTGGATAAAACATTGACCACAGGGCCACCTGAAATTGTCCCGAACATCGCCGAGCTGACAATCGCGGCATGGGCAGGCCCGCCGCGCAAATTGCGTGTCCATAAGAACGCGATTTTAATCAACGAACGACCCCCAGCAGAGGCACCAAACAACGTGCCCAGCACAATGTAAGGAAAGACCGTATTCATCAAAATCGACATAAAACGCCCCAGCAACCCTTGGGCATTATTCACCAAAATATCTTGCAGGTTAGGACGACCATCCAACAACGTACGCGGCTCTCCACCCAGTTTGGTGATCATATATTTGTTAATGTCATCTGCACCCCAAAAGTACCAAATCATTACCGAGATCAAAGTGTAACCCGCGATTGCAATCGCAACCATAACCAGCGGAAAGCCCCAGACTTTGACATTATATGACAGAAACACAGCAATCGCGATGCCAATCAAACCAAATATCCACAACCCCAGCGTATCAATACACGAAGGATCATCGACGCTATTGGGCAACGGCAGTCCAAGACTGGCGGCAAATTCACGTTCTTTGAGTAAGGAATCCGCGATCAAGGCCGCACGTTTACCCGTGAACTGATCAATCAAGCACACGGAATCAATTTCGATTAAATAGCCAATTGAAATCGCAGCGGCCATCACCACAAGCGCGATATCCATGGTCATTCCGCCAATACGGGCGCGACGGCCTTTTTCAATGGCATCACGGAAAAAAGAGTTTTCCAAGGCGACAATCGTCATCATGATCACAAAGACCAAGGGGAATAAATATTCATAGCTAAACTTACGCACAACCAAACTGGAAATGCCTGTTAAGTCGCGTAGGCCTTGATCCAGTCCAGGGATCGCAGGCATGGTATTCAGCAGCCCTATGACAACTAGAATAAACCCAAGAACCGTTGCCATACGGTGAAATCGGTCACGTTGTGGTGGGAGTGTATCTGACATAGGAACCTCGTATAATTAAGGAAGGCTGGCAGATATTCTGCCAGCCTAAGGAATGTTTAAAGCGCGATTATTTTGCGCAATCAGGAACGCTGACGCCAGCGTCTTCCCAAGCGGCTACGGCACCCGCGTGATACTTCAACGGATTAGCGCCACAAAAACCAGAGGCTTTGGGYTCAAGTATACCAAGGCCGATATTTTTAGCATATGGCGCCTTYTTTTTCAGCTGATCAAGCGACGCAATATGCGCCGCAGTCAGTGCTTTGGCCAAATCAAAAGACATGTCTTTATGCACGATATCTGCAAAAGCCGYCCCGATACCACGGAAGGTTGCATCTTCAGATATCAAGGTAATACCTTTACCATCGCCATATCCCATATCAGCCCAAGGCATRATAATAGGGACGTTCCCAGGGGCATTGAAAACCTTTTGATAGGCTTCGCTYTCRAACACATCCTTAGGTGTTGAAACGATGGAAACAGCGCCGCCTGATAACGCGATTGTCACACGCTCGGACGGRAATGTCAGCGGAATCACAAACGCATCGGCCGACCCATCGACCAAAATGGTTGCCAATTGCCCCCAGTTTGCTTGGTAGCCTTTGTAATCTTCGCCATCAACAARACCYGWAGCCAGTTGAATAGCTTGACGCGCATTTACCAATGCAGCCCCACGTGGCGGGCCGTTAAAGACTGTTTTGCCCTCAAGATCAGACCATTTTGTAATGTTCTTACTATCAGATGCCAGCAGACCAAATGCGCCTGCATTATAGGGATAGAGAGCGCGCAAATTTGACGCCAACGCTTTACCGTTTTCACCTTGCTTAGAAAAAGGCCCGCGACCAAGGTTTAGCAGAAAGGGCAAGATAATGGGTGCGGCCGCAATATCTGTGCGCCCTTCTGCAACATTCACCACGGAATTGGTCAGCGTTTGGCCTTCTTGCACTTGCAAATTAGCAAGCCCGACACCGGATGCTACATCGGCCAGATGTAGGATCGTCAAGTGAGGAGAGCTGCCTGGCGATGCTGTCTCTGCAGACAAATTAGCCTGCGCAAAGGCGCTCCCTACCCCTAGTGTGGTTGCAGCGCAAAGGGCTGCAAATTTCGTAACCATATTCATCATATCTAACTCCTCCAGTTAAATTTAGTCTTCCATTTATGTCTTTGGCACACGCGACCCTTTGTGGTTCGGTACTTTTTTATTGCGGTAATTTACCGTCAATTCCAAAGGAACATCATTTTCATCATACACCCCGATAATCACCCCAGCGCGCCCTGTTTCGGTACGCATAGCAATCAATTGCTCTTCACTGCGCGTGGTGCGTTGCGATGGCCTGCGCGCCCAAGCGAACAGCTTGTCATACATCGTCGCAATCACATCCGCATGATCGGCACTGTTGCCCAGATCAACCAGCTCATCGGGATCGTTCACAAGGTCAAACAAAATGGGATCAAAACCGCCTTCGCAATGGATCAGTTTCCATTCTTTATTTGCCACCATAAACATCACCGCGTCGCGCACATTCATGCCCAACTTTGTCGCAATCGGTGACGCGGAATAATCGTATTCGCAGATAACATAATCGCGCCCAACATCCTTTGCCTCGCCGCGCAGGATCGGTAATAACGACTTACCTTCCAGAATATGATCCGCAACCTCACCCCCTGCAACTTCGACAAAGGTCGGTGCAAAGACGATACATTCGACAAGTTCGTCACAGACCGTACCCCGTGTGGCATCGGCCTCGGCAGACGGGTCATAAATGATCAGCGGAATTTTGGTTGACGTATCGTGGAAAAAGGTTTTCTCGCCCATCCAGTGATCGCCCAAAAAGTCCCCGTGATCCGACGTTAGAACAATCATAGTATCGTCCATGCGCCCTGTTTCTTCCAACCAGTCAAACAGCACACCCATCTGGTCATCGCATTGCTTGATCAGCCCCATATAGGCAGGGATCACCGCATCACGGACTTTTTTCTGGCTAAACGCCTTGCCGACTTGACTGTCCATAAACGCCCTTAAAACAGGGTGCGCGTTCTCATATTCTGCATCTGATCGTACGGGTTCTTGCACATGTTCGGGGCCGTACATATCGTGATACGGTTCTGGCACAACATAGGGCCAGTGCGGTTTAATATACGATAAATGGCAACACCAAGGCTTTGTGGCGTTTTCAATAAACTCCATTCCGCGCCGCGTCAGATACGGCGTTTCACTGTCTTGCTCTTCGATATTTGCGGCCTCTGACGAGTTTTTCAAAAACCAGCCCGACAAAACATTACCCGCCGCATCGACACCCGAATTGGCAAAATCATGCCAGGGGTTATCACTKTCATAGCCCTTGGCYTTRAGGTATTTGTTATATTCYTTWGCRCCCTCTGGRTCATAAGACCCATCKGGRCCTTCGGGTTTCATGCCGTCGTCGCGTTCATAAACGTCAAAGCCGCATTCAGCCACGCGCACCCCGATAATGCTGTCAGGCTCCAAYCCCAGCCGCGCCATACCTTCGGCATCGGCACGCATATGGGTCTTRCCRACCAGCCAACTATCCATTCCCGCTTTACGCAGGTGATCACCCAACGTGATTTCACCAACCTTTAGCGGAATGCCGTTCCAACTCGCCCCATGGCTATGCACATAMCGCCCCGTGTAGGTCGACATCCGYGAAGAYCCRCAAATCGGCGAYTGRATATARGCACGGGTAAACCGCATGCCTTTTTYAGCCARYTTATCAATATTGGGAGTATCCAGATGCTTGTGACCATAACAGCTTAGGTAATCCCARCGYAGCTGRTCAAACATAATAAACAGAATATTTTTTGGTTTTGCCANTTTTAYATTACCCCCACAAACAGCGCCACAGCCCACAATTGGGGCGTCGCATTGCCTAAGCAGGGTTCCTCCCATAGATCCTATAGGAAGCACATTAGCGGTAATCTTTATGTTTCAGAAATAGTCATTGCGGCGAGGGTATACCGAAAACGTTATATCAAGCCTGTGCCTTTACCTCTTCACGGATCATATCAAGCAAAATCTGTGCAGGCGGGCTAAGACGCTTTTGTGCCAAACACGTAATGCCGACAGCGGCACCCATCTCTTGCCCTATGACATCCAAAGTCACGACGGCACCGCTGTCCATTTCCCGCCGAACAGCGCCCAAAGGCAAACAGGCAACAGCATCGCCATTTAGGATATACATGCGTGCAAAATCCATTGCCAAAGTCTCAATAAGACTGCGAAACCTGTTCAACCCCTGCCCAATGATAAATCTATCCAATTCTGCACGGATGATCGTATCTGGAGAAGGAACAACCACCTGGAACTGATCAATATCCATCACAGTCACCCCTTGTYTTTGCGCTAAAGGATGATTGCACTGCGCGACAAAAAGCAAAGGTTCATTATACAGATGTTCAAACGTCATATTCATCATTTTGTCGGGTTCTGCCAAGCGCCCAATACAAAAATCCACACTCCCATCGCGAATTTTTTCACTTTGATGGCCATTCGAGACGGTAATCAGTTGAACATCAACATCAGAGCAYACCGCTTTGAACCGATACATAGCCCCTGGTATGATTGAGCGTGTAACATTGGGCAAAACATAGRYMGACACCTGTTCSGCTTGTGTCTGCACGCGCAAACTGCTCAATCCTTGGTCAATTTGGACAATCCCRCTTTTCACATAGGAAAACAGCGTTTGGCCCGCAGGGTTCAGTTCCAACCCATTGGCTTTACGGGTGAACAAAACCGCMCCCATTTCTTGTTCCAGCTCACGCAAGGTACGCGATACGGATGGTTGCACGGTAGACAATGCCTCAGCCGCATGGGTCACTGAGCCGTGTTGCGCCACAGCCAAGAAACAYCGCAAGTGTCGCATTCGGATACGATTATTCACCATTCAAACAGTCATCCCATCAAGATCGATTTTGCGCGTGTCACACCCCAACGGATGTCATTCGCGATTGATCAATCTTGCCAGCGCAACACAGGCTAGTCAAACRGCATTAACCTAAAGGTTCAARAGGCTGCTTTCAAAGGATCGCAAACAAACCCGTGCGGGGGCACCATATGTTTTTGGTAAGGCTCGCAATTGTGGGAAGATTTTAAAAATCTCATCACGCGATGCATCGCTAAGTTCCGCCATGCTTTGATCGCCAGGGTGATAACTTTCCGTGGCGGCCCCTTCGGCATAGATGATCTCATGTCGGTCAAACAAGATGTGGAAATATTCAACGTAGCCATCAACCACTTGGTAGACACCATCATGGCCCAGCAGGTGCTTCGCAGRCACCAGAACCTCRGACGTTCCAAACAACAATTCGGCTTGTTGGCCCTTAAACAGCATACGGTGTTGCGGCGACACGATCAGATCACGTGCAGTATTGAACACACCTTTTTTGAACACGATAGGCGCCATATCACCCGTTGCAGGCATGCGGCGAGATCCGACCCAGCGGATTTTCTGCATCCCGTGATCGCGGGTGATGACTTGGTYGCCYAYTTCCAAYGTCTCAATGGCGCGGTCACCCCGTGCCGTCATAATATTAGTCCCATGCGCAAAGCATACAAATACATGTTCGATTTCACTAAACGTCACAACAGAACCATCTGTTAGAGTGGCCGTTCCTGCTTCATTATTACCGCCGCTGTAGACAATATCCGACACGTCATCCACCAGACCTTGGAAGTTTAACGTATCGCCTGACGTCTCATCGCCTTCACCGCCAACAATGGTGATATCTTGCGGTGTTGTGCCCAAAGAGCCGACCAAGAATGTATCGTCACCATCCCCGCCTGTCGCGGCGTCCCCTGAACTTACGTTCAGAATATCTTCGCCTGCACCGCCATAAAGTTCATCTGCGCCGTCTCCGCCAAACAACGTATCGTCGCCCGCGTCGCCCATAAGCGTATCATCGCCCGCGCCGCCATATAGGGTATCATTACCCACGCCGCCATAAGCCGTATCATTGCCGCCGTAAGCTTCAATAAGATCATCATTGGTACCTGTTTGACTGTCCGAATTATCGACCATGTCGCCTTCGGGATCGCCCGTATAAGCCGCATCAATTAAGTCGTCACCGCCTGTACCTTCGACAATGTAATCAGGCGGACCAGGGATGCCGATAGCTTCTAATTGTTCAGGACTGCTAACATCCGTGGCAAGCACGCCCACAAGCGTAATGCTTTCACCGTTCGGGAAGGTCAAAATCGCATCACCCGTGCCGTCACCATTGGTATCGGTAACGCTCACATCGCCTGTGTTTACGGGGTCGCCCGCTACATCATGCAGGTCGCTCACATCAAGCTGGTCATTGCCTGTATATGTCCCATCACCATTGTCTGTGGGGACTTCAAAGCTGGAAATTGTATCGTTGCCGTCATTGTCGCCAAAGACAATCGTATCGACCTCACCGTCACTGGCACCCACATCAAATGTATCATTGCCCAAACCGCCTTCGACGGTGTCAGCACCTGCACCCGTATCAACCGTATCATTGCCGTTTGAGCCAATAACGGAATCGTCGCCACTGCCCAAAACAATGTTTTCAATATCGGTAAACGTTGCAGTGTCCGTGCCATCAGAAATCGAGCCGCTTTCAGCATCAAACTCTGTACCACCAGCCGTAAGATCAAGCGTCAGATCATCCGTGACATTAGACGCATCAAGCGTATCACCAAGGGTTTCAGCATCTCCGCCACCCTCAATCGTATCCGCGCCAAAATCATTGTTCAGCGTGATAATATCATCGCCGTCACCCGCATCAATACTATCGGCACCCGTGCCGCCATCAATGCTGTCGTCCCCCGTCCAGCCTTGGATTGTATCGTTGCCTGCCCCGCCTTCGATTGTGTCGTTGCCGAACCAACCTTGAATATCGTCATTACCATCGCCGCCAGCAATGCTGTCATCACCTGCCCCCGCATCAACGCTATCGTTGCCAGTACCCGCATCAATAACATCGTCACCTGCACCAGMKMRRAYMRKRKCWWCGCCGCCACCTGCAACAATGCTATCGTCATTATTGCCTGCAAGGTTGTCATTATTATCAACTTGGTCGCCCTCAGGATCCCCCGTATAGGCRCCRTCAATAAGCTCACCYGCAYCRGTRCCYTCRACMACATAATCAAGCGGYAAATARGGRATACCAATCGCCTCTAGYGCCAAAGGATCGCTGATTTGCGCAACTGTCACACCAACCAGCGTAATGCTTTCGCCGTTCGGGAAATTCAAAATTGCGTCCCCTGTGCCGTCACCATTGGTGTCGGTAATCACCACATCATTGGTGTTCACAGGGTTACYGCCAGAATCGTCTAGGCCWGACACATCCAACTGGTCATTGCCCGAARACGTSCCATCGCCATTGTCTGTCGGGGCTTCAAAAGCCTGCACAACATCCGCGCCTGATCCGTTGCCCAGCACCAAAGTATCTGTGCCACTGCTGAGAATAATATGTTCAATTTCATTGAATGTCGCAGTAGACGTCCCGTCGGAAACAGTACCTGCTTCAGGATCCGAACTGGTCAAATCAATCGTAATATCCGTTGTTATGGCACTAAGATCCATAACATCGCCCGTGGTTTCATCCACGCCTTCACCAAGAATGGTATCATTGCCAAAGTTATCGCTTAGATAAACAGTATCGTCGCCCCAACCCATCCAAAGGTAGTCATCGCCTTCCCCACCGTAAAGTGAATCACTGCCATAACTGCCGCGTAAATAATCATTGCCCGTACCGCCATAAAGGATGTCATTGCCTTCGTTGCCTTCAACGGTATCATCACCAGCACCGCCATAAACAACGTCATCGCCAATCTCACCAAACAGGCTGTCGACGCCGTCACCACCATAAAGGGTATCCGCACCGTCGTTACCGTAAATCTGGTCGTTGCCGTCTTCGCCGTAAACTTCGTCATCCCCTTCGGCACCGCGAATTGTGTCGCTACCTATGCCGCCGTAAATAACGTCATCGCCGTCTGTGCCCAAGACACTATCGTCCCCTGCACCTGCGTTTACCGTCACGGAACTACCCGATGCAATGCCGTCAAAAACGTCATCGCTACCTGTTAAATCAAAGGTTTCAATCTCACTAAATGTCGCGCTATTCGCGCCATTGGTCAGCGTTCCCGCCTCGTCACCAGACAGCGTCACAGACACACCAGATGTCAAACCACTGGTGTCGAGCGTATCGTTATCTGTTCCCGTTTCACCGCCAACAACCGTATCAGTGCCAAAGCCACCGGTTAGAACAATTCTATCCGCCCCTTCGCCACCCGAAAGCGTGTCATTACCTGCGCCACCATTTAGCGTATCATCGCCCGTGCCGCCATAAACATCATCATTTCCAGCACCTGCAAAGATCGTATCATCGCCACCGTTGCCATAAATTGTATCGTCATTTCCGTCCGCACCATCAATGGTATCAAAGTCCCCATCGACATAGCCAACGCCCATGACCTCACCTGCATCGGTGCCGTCAACATCAAGACTAGAAACAGCCCCGACAGTAATATTACTAATGCCAAAAACACCTGAATTCGTATAATCATCACCATTACTGGCCACAAATCGAATACTGGTCAGCGGCCCAGGAATGGTGATCGTCACACTATCCCCTGCGCCTGAACCCTCAACACCACCGCTGATATTACCCTCAGCTTCAATCGTGATCCCTTGGGCACCATTTGTGACATTGTGATGCGTAGTATTGGTCACAGAGGACAGCGGAATAACGACTTCGTTGCCATCCGCATCAAACGCGATAATGGTCATCTGGTCATCCCAGCTACCAGCGCTTGCATCCACATCAAAGAGTTCAAAGGTTATGTTTTCAACAGCTTCAGAAAAAGTTACCGTCGTGGTCAAATCACTCGACACGCCACTGACGCGCAAATAATCATCGCCGCCAAGCGTGCTAGCCGAAAAGCTGCTGCTACCCGATAATGTAACGCCGAGGCTTTGCGATCCATCCACCAACGTGTCTGTACCAGCACCAGAGCTGACGCCCATATCTGACCAATCAAGTGTAAACGCCATACTAAATACTCCGAACAAAACGCACAGGCAGAGCAAAACAAACGCTCAAGCCTTGGACATGCGACATAGATAAAGAAAGCAAATTAAAATGCTTCGATTTAACAATTCTGGGGGGGATGTGTGAAAGTTTCCGAGACGCGGGGGAAAACCAGCCGTAATATACGGGCATCAATATAATCATGTTATTTCCTCACTACTCGGCACAAAACACGTGCTACTCATCAAAAATACAATCGCCCATTCCAACACTGGAACGGTCGACAACTCCTTAATTAGGCATGAAATAGGGCGCGACTGTGTCGTGATGTTGGAAAAACAATGGAATTTATTTTAGTCAAACTATACGCAAAGCCTATCTAACAGAATACAAGTAACCCCTGATTGCTATGCCCTGTTAAAGCTAATTTTACAGCTTGATTTTCACTTCAAAATGGCAGTTTCACTCGCCCTTGGGCTGATCCGTGCCGTATCGCCAAAGCTTCCCAAATCAACTCTTAGCTCAGGAAACACTTCGAATAATTCAGCCCGTCCCGCTTCTTCAAGAGCCTCCATTCCCATGACACTAGGATGAAAGCTTTCTGTTTCCAAACCATTGGCGAAAATGACTTCATGTTTGGAAAACAGGATATGGATATATTCAACTTGCTGTACGTGGTGATCGACCAAAATCGAATAATCATCAACCAAGGACTTGCAAGGCGCTAAAACTTCTCGTCTGCCAAAGGCTAATTCACATTTATCCCCAGACATTAAAATACGGTGTTGCGGCGAAAAACTGATGTCCGCATCGGGGACATTGGGCGCAATAGAATTCTTTTTAATCTTGATAGGACGCAGATTTGGATAGGCCATCATACGCGCCCCTGTGATCGCTTTTCGCCCGATCCAGCGAACCGCCTGCAAACCGTTATCTTTGGTARTAACAAGATCACCAACCGCTAAGTCTTGAACATTCACGYCGCCCAACGGCGTCGCTATTTTTGCCCCAGGCGTGAAACAAATGACATCCGTATAGTCCCAGCCAACAGTGTGGTTTTGATAACTGCCTAAAGTCGCCCCGACTGTAAACTCGGAGTTAGGCCCTGTTGTGAAATACCACCCGCCCCCGCCAGAGGCGTTGAAAAARTAAAATGTCTCAACATGAACGGACGAATCCGTCGCCGTGAAAGACACATTAATCGCATAGGCCGCCCCCGTCGTTGAAAACGGGCCGCCGCCRTCAATCGTGACACTTTCACTGTTATCACTACCGCCATCATAGCTGCCATCATCATCCGTCAGTTCAGCCGTATATGAGGTGTTATACWGAGAATTATATCCCGTTCCCGTCCACCTAAAGACCTCTGTTGTGGTCGTTGGCATCTGCTATCTCCGCTCTTTTAAAAGCTTAGCCTGCACCGATGCTTTGGCCTTAGCGCGGAAAACTTCACGCAGCCCCCCTGCTGCAATTTTATACCGCACAGCATTTTCACCCAAACTATTTTCAACATAGGCAATTTCTTCAGGAACAGGTTTTACCTGAAACTCGGTTGCCAAGTTTTTCTCAAATGCTTCATTGTATAAAATAGGAGTATTGACGGGTGTCATAGACCAATCCTGACGTGTTATAATGCCTGCTCATGCAGTTTATATCCGTCAATTGTGTTTTTATTAGTTAGACTTTATGCCGATATAATGGCATTTTTTACGTCTCTTTAGCGTCTGGGGCGATTGGATTATCAACAGGATCGTCTACGATCATTATATTAGCTTCATAATATAGGTACATGGATGCGGAATATTTTTACAATAACATTATTAGCAGTTCTACTGGCAGCATGTGGGCCTTATCTTGGCGGCAAAACACCAGTAACTTTTGTCACAATTGGCGGACAAAAATATAATGTCCAGAAAGACCCAGACAATCTAAATTGGTGGGGTTCTGAATATGCACAGTTTGTTAAAGCAACATTAAATCCTATTACTAGGGTAAACAACCATGTTGCCGCCATTGAAAAAGTCAGCGGATGCAAAGTAAAGCGCGAAACAATCATAACGCAAATGGCTGCGATAGTGATACTAAATGCAGAAGTTGTATGCTGATTAGTAAGTCCACCCGACTCTTACTCGACTGGAGATTTAAGTGAAACATTTAATACCATCACTATTAGTCACCGCCTGCGTCTCTCCAGCACAAATGACAGACAGTAAACCGACGCTATCGCTGACAACAACATCACCAGTAAATCAGGTTGTTTATTGTATTTCAAAATCCCTTGATAATCAGGGTTCCCGATTTAACGCATTACAAGCACCAGACGGTAGTGAAGCCAGAATAACCGTTGCAGCACCAAGACCTACATTAGCCATTGCTCATATCGAAGAACCCCTTGCTGTTTATGATGTAAGTGCTGATAGAGTGAACCTTCACTTCAACCCAACGATACTCGGCAATTATAAAGATAGCTTCAAACAGATTGCCAAAGGTTGCGTCTAAACAATTACCTTTTACATTGCAGACGGAATTAAGCCAAAACCTACGAACAGACTTTATACTTGCGTCATTACACATTCAGAATGAGAACAGTTTGGGAAAGCCGCTTACGCGAAAGCAAACTTTGGCAGGGGCTGAGGGACTCGAACCCACGACCCTCGGTTTTGGAGACCGATGCTCTACCAACTGAGCTAAACCCCTAAGCCAAGGTTGAACTATGCGGATTCAAAAAAAGTTTCAAGCGTTATTTAGTCAAAACAATCAACACTTACAAAACAGTGCAGAATTATGATGTTGCAAGCAACCGTCCGACAACAAACGGAATTTGTTGCTCGATCTGCTCACGGCTGGTTGCACCACGCTGGATGCCGTCAACACACGCTAGAATAAGGCGGGCTTTGGCTTGCGTGT
>NVSA01000019.1 GCA_002401045.1 Paracoccaceae bacterium | reverse complement strand
GCGTGGCGTTAGCTGAGAAATGACGGGCGTGATTTTGCAATCAGGATTAAGCCGCGCTAAAATTTGAGCGGCGGCTTGGGCTTTGGGTGTGCCAATGCAGTCATGGTTGTAAAGCGTCTGGCGGTGCAGGTTGCTTTGGTCGACAACATCATCGTCAACAAGCGTGATTTTTCCAATGCCCGCACCGACCAAATATTGCAACACAGGACAGCCCAGACCGCCTGCACCGACGACCAAAACATGGGCCTCTGACAGCTTTTTCTGACCGTCTGTGCCAACTTCGGGCAAGATTATTTGGCGGGCATAACGGGTCATCGGGTGATTTCCAACCACGCTTTAATCCGTGCTTCTGGATTAGCATTCAAGGTAATGTCGGTCACGGCGGCAACGATGTCAGCCCCTGCATCCAGCACCCCTTGGGCGCGCTCTACACTCAGTCCGCCAATGCCAACGAGGGGTGTTTTGCCGATAAGCTCTTTCCACTGGGTCACTTTTCCCAAGCCTTGCTGCGTCCATTTCATCTTTTTCAAGATGGTCGGGTAAACAGGGCCAAGGGCGACATATTCGGGGTCAAATGACAGTGCGCGATCTAATTCATCGGTGTCATGTGTACTAAGGCCAAGGCGTAATCCAGCGGCTTTGATCGCCGACATATCGGCGGTATCGAGGTCTTCTTGGCCCAAGTGAATAAAGTCACACCCCAGCTCAATCGCCAATTGCCAATAGTCATTTACGACCAATTGGCAGTTATGTTTGATACAGATTTTTTGGGCTTGGGCGATTTCACGCGCGACGATGTCATCGGGTTGATCTTTGATGCGCAGTTGCACCAATTTGATACCTAATGGTACCAAGCGGTCAATCSATGCGACAGTGTCGAAAATCGGATAGAAACGATCAAGGGTCATGTCAAAAAAGCCTTTCCAATAACGGGGGTCGAAGGGGCGGCCATATCGCGCGGCTCCATGGGGTCAGCGGTCGTTGACATTTGACCTGCTTGGGCGGCAAGCAACATGGCCTTGGCCATCAGAACGGGATCACCTGCTTTGGCCACAGCGGTATTGAGCAACACGGCGTCATAACCTAATTCCATCGCCTGTGCCGCATGGGACGGCAGGCCGATGCCTGCATCAACCACCAAAGGCACGTCAGGGAAATGGGCGCGCAAGGATCGCAGGCCYGCRACATTGTTCAGCCCTTGACCCGACCCAATAGGGGCRCCCCAAGGCATCAGAACCTGACAACCTGCATTGAGCAATTTATCGGCCAAAACCAAATCTTCGGTCATATAGGGAAAGACTTCAAAGCCGTCCTCGATCAATATTTTAGCGGCTTCTACCAGTCCGAAAATATCAGGCTGTAGCGTGTCAGTATGGCCAATGACCTCTAGTTTGATCCATTTGGTGTCGAAAACTTCRCGYGCCATATGGGCGGTTGTGACCGCTTCTTTGACCGTATGACAACCCGCCGTATTGGGCAAAACATGCGCATCAAGACCGCGCACCATGTTCCAGAAATCTTGCCCCGCACCGCCTGCGCCTGCCTCGCGGCGCAATGATACTGTGACCACACTTGCGCTAGAGGCCTTGAGTGCATCCAGCATAATTGCGGGCGATGGGTAGAGTGCCGTGCCCAACATCAGTGGGTTTTTCAAGGTGACCCCATAAAATTCACGCATTTTATCCACCCTGCATCGGGGCGACGATTTCTAATCTGTCACCATCATTTAACGGGGTTGTTTTGCGCAGGGCGGCAGGGATGAATACCTCATTCAACGCCGTGGCAATTTTTGCATCTTTATAGCCCAACTCGATCAGGGCATCGGATAAAACCGTTGCCGTAATGTCGTGACTTTGTGCGTTTACATTAAGTTTCATCCATCACCTCTGGGCGTGTGTTGTCGAATAAATAATCTGCCGTCATGCGGGCAAGGGCAGGGGCGAGTAAAAAACCATGGCGGTATAACCCGTTGGCATAAATGGTGTTTTTGCGGTGTCTGATGCGGGGCAGATTGTCGGGAAACGCAGGTCGGGCATCGACGCCGATTTCCAGCACTTCGGCCTCGCCAAAGGCAGGGTGTAAGGCGTAGGCRGCAGACAGTAATTCGAGCAAGGATCGCACGGTTATGCGGGTGCGCTCAGAGGTCTCAATCATGGTCGCGCCAATCATAAACACACCGTCACCGCGCGGCACAATATACAGCGGGATGCGCGGATGAAGCAGGCGAATGGGGCGCTGCAGGGTGATGTCAGGGCATTTAACGATCAACATCTCGCCTTTGACACCGCGCAAATCCTTTAGCGCATCTTTGGCCGATAGACCGCGACAATCAATCATGGTGGGGTGCGTGGGCGCTGTGTTTTTAACAATCACGCCGTCGTCATGCAGTTTGGATTGCAATGTTTGCAGGGCAAGACGCGGGTTTAGATGTGCCTCATTGGCAAACCAAAGTGCGGTGGAAAACCGACCTGCCAAGTCTGGTTCTAAATTTCCAATGGCATTTTGGTCGATGTTCTCAAAGCCAGAAGTGCGYCGCGCAAAGCGTTTCAACTCGCCCGTATCGCGCCCCAATGCCAGCACCAAAGAYCCGTTTTTTGTGACGCATTGGGTGTTTTTATCCCACCARTCAGCGGCYTCAAGYCCCAAGCGTAAAACSGGTTCYTCGGCRCTTTCACGTTCGCARTAAGGKGCYAACATGCCGCCWGCCCACCAYGAACAAGCMTGTKCSCCRATGGTANCTWKGYGNGTCKATCAGTTCAACCTTGCCGCCACGGGCGTGGATTTCTGTCGCCATTGTAAGGCCTGCAACGCCTGCGCCTATGATGGATACATCGACCATTTAGGCGCTCCAAACACGATAGAAATGATGCACAGGGCCGTGGCCGTGGCCGATGTTCAACCCATCGGCGGCTTTAATCGCGCCTTGCAAATAATCATGGGCTTGGGCCGTGGCGGCGGACAGTTCTAACCCCTTTGCCAGCCCTGCGGTGATTGCTGAGGATAATGTGCATCCTGTGCCATGGGTGTTTTTTGTGGCAATACGCGGGGCGCTGAATGTTGTGCTTTGATCCGCGCCTACCAATATATCGGTGCAAATATCATCTGAGCCATGGCCGCCTTTCATCAAGACAGCTTTGCATCCAAGTGCGCGTAATGCGTGGCCTTGCGCCAACATCTGATCTTGGTTGGTGGCTGATCTACCGTTTAATAGCCGCGCCGCTTCGGGCAGATTTGGCGTCAGCAGGCTGGCCATTGGAATCAAATCGCGCACCAAACTGTCAACGGCGCTATCTTGTAGGAGACTGTCGCCTGATTTTGCCACCATCACAGGGTCGAGCACAATCGCGCCTTTGAAATCTTTTAGGCCGCTAGCAACCGTTTGGATAATTTCTGGTGAGGATAACATGCCGATTTTGACGGCGCGTACATCAAGGTCGGATAAAACCGCCTCAATCTGGGCGGCGATAACATCGGTATCAATGCCTTGGATCGCGGTCACGCTTTGGGTGTTTTGTGCGGTGATTGCCGTGATGACACTGGCCCCATAAACGCCCAATGCGCTAAAGGTTTTCAGGTCGGCTTGAATACCCGCGCCGCCGCCGCTGTCAGAGCCTGCAATGGTTAATGCAATCGCTGTCATGTCATTCTCCACATGTAAATCGCAGATGAAACGGAGAGGGGGAAAGACATATGTCAGTACCGTTCCCTACGCCAGTTCCTCTGGATCAGGTTCGATGGGTTTATGCAGATACAACTCTCAGCCCTAAGGCTCCCCAACGGTTGCTGTGTTATTTACGGGAAATCCAGGGGGGGTGCAAGCCGTGTCGGGTTAAAAGAAATCGCCGCCTGATCGTTCTAGTAATATTTTGGCGAGTGCTGCGCCCAGCTGGGCTGCATCGCTTTGCGCCCCTGTGATCTCAGCGGTGACTTCTTGGCTGCCATCAGGGCGTAGTATTTGGCCTTTTAGGTGCAATTGATCGCCCGTAAGGCTGGCCAATCCTGCGATCGGGGTCTGGCATGATCCATCCAAGCCTGCCAATAATGCGCGTTCGGCACAAAGCCGTGTGGCTGTGTCTGAATGGTTGATTGCGGATAGCATACCGCACATCGTTTGATCGGCGCTGCGGCATTGAATGCCGATAGCCCCTTGGGCAATGGCGGGTAGTAAAACATCGGTATCAATCGGGGATTTGACCAGATCATGTTGTCCTAAACGGTTCAATCCTGCGACGGCTAAAAATGTGGCATCAGCCACGCCGTCAGCCAGTTTTTTCAGGCGCGTTTGTACGTTGCCGCGAAACTCTACCACATCCAGATCTGGACGCATTGCCAAAATTTGCGCACGGCGGCGCAAGCTACTGGTGCCCAGCTTAGCCCCTTTGGGCAGATCACTAATGCTGTTGTATTTCAACGACACGAAGGCATCGCGCACATCTTCGCGGGGCAGGTAGCAGTCAAGCAACAACCCGGCGGGTTGTTCTACGGGCATGTCTTTCATTGAATGTACGGCAATATCAATGCTGCCGTCTAATAAGGCATCTTCTATTTCCTTGGTAAACAGACCTTTGCCACCAATTTCACCCAAAGGGCGATCGGTGATGCGGTCGCCTGTGGTTTTAATAACAACGATTTCAAAATCAGTCTCAGTAAGACCATGCGCCGCCATCAAACGTGTGCGGGTCTCATAGGCTTGCGCCAAGGCAAGCGGTGAGCCGCGCGTTCCGATTTTTAAGACTTGTTGCGTCATATTTGCGCCCTGCTGTGAAAAATGCAATTTGGTCTCCACTTATCATTCAGAACTTGGTAATGCGAGTGGGAAAAATGGGGTATTTCTTTTGACCAAGCCGACAAAAACACTTCTCAAGGCGCTTGCGGGCGAAACGCAAGACACACCACCTGTTTGGATGATGCGTCAAGCGGGGCGTTATTTGCCTGAATACCGTGCCACACGTGCCAAGGCAGGTGATTTTTTATCGTTGTGCTATAACTCGGATTTGGCCACAGAGGTGACCTTGCAACCGATCCGCCGTTTCGGTTTTGATGGGTCGATTTTGTTTGCTGATATTTTGTTGGTTCCCCAAGCTTTGGGGGCAAAACTGTGGTTTGTAACGGGTGAGGGCCCGCGTTTGTCTACGGTGACTTCGCAAGCGGATTTAGACAATCTGGGTCCTGTGGATGAGATTGATGCGACGCTATCGCCGATCTATCAAACCGTGCGGAACCTGTCGCAAGAATTGCCAAAAGAGACCACATTGATTGGCTTTGCAGGCGCACCTTGGACGGTTGCGACCTATATGATTGCAGGGCGCGGCACGCCTGACCAAGGGCCTGCGCATAAGTTAATGCAAGAAAACGTCGCGGTTTTTGACGGATTGATGGATTTGATCACCAAAGCCACCATTGCTTATTTGGCACGCCAGATTGAAGCAGGGGCAGAGGTTGTAAAACTGTTCGACAGTTGGGCGGGCTCGCTAAGCCCTGCCGCATTTGAGCGCTATTGTATTGCACCGCATATTGAAATTGTAACAGCGCTAAAAGCACGGTTCCCTGATGTACCGATTATCGGTTTCCCGCGCGGTGCCAATGGACAATATGTTGATTACACCAACAAAGTTGCGGTTGATTGTGTTGCCGTTGATACAGGCGTGACGGCTGATTGGGCGGCACAAAACGTACAGCCTTTGCGCTGTGTTCAGGGCAATTTAGACCAGACGTTACTGGTTTCTGGGGGCGATAAGCTGGTATCTGAGACTAAACGTGTGGTTAAGTCTTTCAAAGGCGGCGCGCATATTTTCAATCTTGGGCATGGCATCACACCTGACGCCAGCCCTGATAATGTGGCCATTATGATTGATGCGGTGCGCGGCGCCTAGTGCCAGCTGGCCATAGGCGGCAGGCTCATCAAAACCGCATTGGCATCATGGCCTGTTTCCAGTCCAAACTTGGTGCCGCGGTCATAGACAAGATTATATTCTGCATAAAGCCCGCGATGTTCTAATTGCGTGGCTTTATCTGCATCGCTCCAGCCCTCCGTGCGGCGTTTTTCCACCAATGGTAAATAGGAGGGCAAAAACGCGCGACCGACATCTTGGGTAAAGGCAAAATCCGCATCCCAATCGCCAGAACTTAGATCATCATAGAAAATACCGCCGACACCGCGTGCGCGTTTGCGGTGGGGTACGTAGAAATATTCATCTGCCCATGCTTTGAATTTAGGGTAATGCTGAGGGTCATGCAGGTCACAGGCTTTTTTCAACACATCGTGAAAATATCCTGTGTCGTCGCCGTATTCTAGGCAAGGGTTCAAATCCATACCGCCACCGAACCAACCTGCATGGGGTGTCCAAAACATCCGCGTGTTCATGTGAACTGCAGGGACATGAGGGTTTTGCATATGGGCAACCAATGAAATACCTGACGCCCAAAAACGTGGGTCGTCTTTCATTTCAGGGATGTTTTTACGCGCTGCCATGGCATTTTGCGCACGTTCGCCCAAGGTACCAAAAACGGTGGAAATATTGACACCAACTTTTTCAAAGACACGCCCGCCACGCATCACGGACATTAAACCACCGCCTGCGTCTGATCCATCATCCGAGCTGCGTTTGGTGTTTGATACCTCAAAGCGTCCAGCGGCTCTGCCCGATAGAGGACCCGTCGTGTGGTTGGTCTCAATAGCTTCAAATGCCGCAACGATTTCATCGCGTAATTGGGCAAACCATGTGGAGGCTTGTTCTTTTTGATTTAGGTCTGTCATGTGAGAACTCTCGTTTAAATCGGCATGAAACGCACTGGGTTATTTGAACGCAGGTTGCATCAAATCGTAAGGATGTTGCCAACCGTCTAAGGCGGAAATACGGTCAAGCCAAGCGTCAATATGCGGCCAGTCTTTGCGGGTAAAGCCAAAGGGTTCGGGGTAATACAGATAGGAACAACAAGAAAAATCGGCCATGGTGGGTTCATCCAATGCCAACCAGTCGCGGGTCTCTAGGGTTGTGTTTAAGATATCATAGGCGGTCTTGAGGCGGCCTTGGATAAAGGGGAACACATCTGTTGGACGGTGCTTTTCAGGTAGAAAGTTCATTAAAAACCGTAACATACCCGCTTGGGATGACATTTTGTGGTTGTCCCATAAAACCCAACGCAACACCTCGCGGCGTTGCTGTGGGGTTTGACCGTAAAACTTTCCAGTGAGTTCAGATATGTAATCTTGAATGACGCCTGATTGGCTGAGCTTGATATCGCCGTGAATAAGAACGGGAACCTCGCCCATTTCATTGATCTCGTGGTAGGCATCACTACGGGCTTCGCCTTTGAAAAAATCAACAAATATTGGATCCCATTCAAGCCCTGATAGGGTCAAAGGCAGGGCTGCTTTGTAAGCATTACCAGACTCGCCAAAGCAGTAGAGTTTTATGTCAGCCATTGTGTTTTCGCCCTTATGATTTTTAAAACTATAGGGGCGAAAATATCAGTTGTGCAAGGGGTGTTTTAAAGTCCGCGCACCATGGCGGCAACGCCCGTGCGGGCGACTTCTGACAGGCCAAGAGGTTCCATCAGTTCAGCGAATGCATTGATTTTATCGGGTGTGCCCGTCAGTTCAAACACAAAGCTTTCCAAAGTGCTATCGACCACAGCGGCGCGAAAAATTTCAGCCATGCGCAGGGCTTCGACACGTTTTTCGCCTAAACCAACGACTTTGAACAAAGCCAGTTCGCGCTCGACAGAAGGCCCTTCAACCGTCAGGTCATGCACTTCATGCACGGGGACAATACGCCCAAGCTGGGCTTTGATTTGCACGATGATCGACGGGGTTCCTGTGGTCACGATTGTAATGCGTGACAGGTTTTCATCGTGATCAATCTCGGCCACGGTCAGGCTATCGATGTTGTATCCACGTCCTGAAAACAGACCGACCACACGCGCCAAAACGCCCGCTTCATTGTCGACCAAAATCGCCAATGTGTGGGTTTCTTCTTGGGTGCCCGTGAAGTCTTTCAGGTCATATGCGCTTTTGCGTGACGCGCCTTTTTTCAATTTTAGTTTTGTCATAACACTCTCCTTTCAACGATTTTTTGCGGGCTGGTTAAACCAGTACCGCGCCTGCGCTGTCGATTGCGCCCTGAACGTCTTCTTGGGTTAGCAACATTTCATTATGCGCTTTGCCAGAGGGGATCATCGGGAAACAGTTTTCATGTTTTTCAACCAGACAGTCGAAAATAACCGGGCCGTCGTAGTTGATCATCTCCATCAGAGCGTCATCCAAATCGGCAGGATCAGAGCATCTAATGCCCTTTGCACCAAAGGCTTCGGCCAATTTTACAAAGTCGGGCAGGGATTCTGACCAGCTGTGTGAATAGCGTTCACCATGTAGCAATTCTTGCCATTGGCGCACCATGCCTAAGCGTTCGTTGTTTAAGATCAACTGCTTAACGGGCAGGCTATATTGGATTGCCGTGCCCATCTCTTGCATGTTCATCAACCAACTGGCTTCACCTGCAACATTAACAACCAAGCTATCGGGGTGGGCCACTTGCACACCGACCGAGGCAGGCAGGCCGTAGCCCATGGTGCCAAGGCCGCCCGAAGTCATCCAACGGTTAGGCTCTTCAAAATCTAAATACTGTGCCGCCCACATTTGATGTTGGCCAACTTCCGTGGTGATGTAACGATCCATACCCTTGGTGAGGGCTTCAAGACGCTGCAGCGCATATTGCGGCTTGATTACCGTGTCTGAATTTTTGTAGCTCAGGCAATCAACCTTACGCCAGTCATCAATTTGCGCCTGCCACTGCTTAACATCGGCCGTTTTGGTCTTACGTCCACGAGACTTCCAGATTTTCATCAAATCTTCCAAAACATGGCCGATATCGCCTACGATAGGGACATCAACATGGATGATTTTGTTGATCGATGATGGGTCAATATCAATATGGGCTTTTTTGGAATTCGGACTGAATGCATCAAGACGCCCCGTGATACGGTCATCAAAACGCGCCCCAACGGAAATCAGCAGATCGCAATCATGCATGGCCATATTGGCTTCATAGGTGCCGTGCATTCCCAACATACCCAGCCAGTTTTTGCCAGATGCAGGATATGCGCCCAAACCCATCAAGGTTGATGTAATCGGGAAATTGGTTGCATCGACGAGTTCGCGCAGCAATTGGCTGGCACCCGTGCCAGAATTAATAACGCCGCCACCCGTATAAAGGATTGGTTTTTCAGCATTTTCAATCAATTCCACAAGCGCTGTGATGGCGTCGATGTCACCTTTTAGCTGTGGTTTATAATGCTTCATGCTGGTCTTTGCGGGGGGGACATAGGTGCCCGTTGCAAATTGAACATCCTTAGGAATGTCGACAACAACGGGGCCAGGACGGCCTGTTGTGGCAACAAGAAATGCCTCATGGATCGTTCCAGCCAGCTTATCAGTTTCTTTAACCAGCCAGTTATGTTTGGTGCAAGGACGTGTGATCCCAACGGTGTCGGCCTCTTGAAAGGCGTCCGACCCGATCATGAAACTAGGCACTTGGCCTGTCAGTACAACCAGCGGAATGCTGTCCATCAACGCGTCGGTGATACCCGTAATCGCATTGGTCGCCCCTGGGCCAGATGAGACTAAAACAACGCCTGGTTTGCCTGTTGAACGGGCATAGCCCTCGGCCGCATGTGTGGCACCTTGTTCATGGCGCACAAGGATGTGACGGATATCGTTTTGCTGAAAAATCGCGTCGTAAATTGGCAATACCGCCCCGCCTGGATACCCAAAGACAGTATCAACGCCTTGGTCTTTTAAGGCTTGAACAACGATTTCCGCTCCGCTCATTTGACGGCTCATGATAGTCTCCTTTGTTGCAGTCATAAAAAAACCCCCGATGTTATACGGGGGCGGCGTGTTTGGTCAGCTTTGGCTGTTTAACCCGCGCGCAATCCCACTAGGATCACAATATGTACTACGTTAATCATAGGCACAGAGTACCTTGTGGTCGGGTAAGGTCAAGTGGGGGAGAGTACTTTTATTCCGAAATATTAAACTTTGTGCTAACTAAAGTACAGTGAGAGCTGTATTTTATAACTTTATTACAAGTTTGGGGTATTAAATTACTTTGGATTGGTCGTTTTCAAGATGTCAGGCAACACAATATTTGCAACCTGTTCAGCAATCGGTGGCGTTCCTTGAGAGGTATCTTCTAATATAAAAGATTGTGGATCATCCAGAGGTTGCCATTGGTTCTGGTGATAAATCTCAAAAGCATTGAATTCAGATTTATATTTCATTTTTGGACTGCCCGGCACCCAATAGCCTAAATAGACGTAGGGTAAGCCTGCTTCGCGGGCGATTTCGATATGATCCAAGATCATAAATTTTCCCAGACTGTTGCGGGCAAGGTCGGTGTCAAAGAACGAATAGACCAAGGATAGCCCGTCATCCAAGATATCCGTTAAACACACAGCGCTTAGATCATGGGCACCCGTATCTTCAATTAGGCGCGTGTATTCAACCACGCGTGAACGCACGGGGGTTTCCTCAATCATGGCTGAAAATTCAAAGATATCCATATCCGCCATGCCGCCGTCAGCATGACGACCAAACAGGTATTTTTGAAAAAGATCGAATTGATCTTCGGTTGCCCAAGGGGCGGATGCATTGCGCGAAAGGTGTTTGTTTCTGCGTAATATACGCTTTTGGGTTTTGCTGGGGCTGAAATCTGCAACCCGAATACGGGCAGACAGACAGGCGCGGCATTCCGCACATGAAGGGCGGTATAGTACGTTTTGTGAACGTCTAAAGCCTTGTTTTGATAGTGAATTGTTTAAATCGTTGGCATGTTCACCTTGCAGGCCTGCAAACAGTTTCCGCTCGGTTTTGCCCTCTAAATAGGGACAAGACTGGGGCGCTGTTACATAAAACTGTGTGGCAAGAGGTAGTGAATGGCGCATATAAAACTCAATTTAACTTGCTAAATTCTAACAGGAGAAGTTTTTTGCATCAAGTGGGCATGGTTCTAAKTTAGCGGGCGATTTATCGCGGTGGTTCCGAGCAAATAATCATGCAGRCCTTGGCCGCGAYGACTTAGCAGCATCATGACCACAGATATAACCATGCCAAAAATAAACAGAAAAATAACGGTATAAAGCCCGGTGTGCCAAAGCGCTTCTTTCAGGGTTAATTTGTTGCCTTGAGCATTTCGAATTTCAATGCCAGYCAAACGCATGCCAAGCGTGGCTGAATACATTTGYAAGGTAAAGATACGGTAAGCTAGGTTGATACACAGCATGATAACGGGATAAATAAAAGCGCCCAAACCGAGCGATCCAATAACAGCCGCTAATGTCAGCAAAATAATAATCCCGAAATCAATGATCCATGCAATCAGCCGCTTAAACGGAACGCCTGCATAGAATTGCGCATCTTTTACGGGGTCGGGCAGGGCTGACATRTCTTGGATCATTTTCTTACTTTCATGGCCTCGCCCCTCAATATGGGGGCGAAGCGGCAGAGTCTCAATAGGCGGAGGGGGTTAAGCCTGTGCTTTGAGTTCTTTTTCGCGATCTGTCATAAAATCATCGAATTCGGTTTTGTCTTTGGCATCGCGCARACGCTTTAAGAAGCCTTGAAAGGCACCTTGTTCGTCTTCTAGGCGTTTCAAAGTGTCGGCTTTATAAGCGTCAAACGCTGAGTTTCCTGTTGAACGGTGCGATGTGCGTGATTTTGAACATCCAAAAAAGTGACGAGACATACGGTTACTCCAGATCATAAAAAAGAGGATGGCCAATCCAAGGGGCCAGATGAAGATAAAGCTAAGGATCATGGCCGCTAGCCACGCGCCTTTGCCGCGCTCATCCATCCAAGCGATGACATTGGTGAACCAGGACGACGGGGTTTGCATTTTAATTCCTTTCAAGAGATTAATGTAAATGTTATTCACATTAACATATGTAAGAGGCCTGACAGGAATTTCAAGTGTTTTTTCTCAGTGCCTAAAAAAAATCACAATTTGAATGTATATTTGTCTAAATTGTTTGTCAGCTGTGGAATTTGAGCTGTTAGTGAAAGTAAATGGGAGTAATAATGTATAGCCTCGTAAAAAGAATTAATTTGGGTCTTTCTGAATATAAAGAAAATGAACAAGGGGCTGTTACAGTCGAGTTTGTTGCATTAACAGGTGTGGTTGTTTTGATCGGTATTGCCGCAACAACTGGTTTGGGCGATAAAGTTACGGCGGCTATCACGACACTTAGTCTTTAGGCAGTACATTTAATCCACGTAAATAGACGCCAATACCCGCCTCAAGCAGCTCTTCAGGGGGAAAGGGTGACATGGCACCAGGTTCTCCGCGTGCGAAAAGTTCCACAATCCCATGGCTTAATGCCCAGATATGTTGGCTGACCATGGTTGATGGGGGGCGTTTCTCTGCGGGTAGGTTTTCAATTAATTCATCTGCTGCACGGGTGATGACGCCCAATGCACGGTTGGCAACAGCCGCAATTTCGGGGTTCGCGTTGATGGACACACCACTTTCAAACATTGCGATATAATGCCCAGGATTTTTACGGGCAAAGGCCAGATATGCCCGCCCCGTTGCTTCTAAAGAGGCAACTGCAGATCCGTTACCTTTGGTATAGGCAAATTCCAACAGGTCGCCAAAAAGCGTAAAGCCTTGCAGTGCGACCGCTTCAATCAAACTTTCGCGTCCTTTGAAGTGTCGATAAGGAGCTGCCGCAGAAACACCTGCCTGTTTGGCCGCTTCAGCCATTGTGAACCCAGAGGGACCTTTTTGCTCAATCAACTTAATCGTCGCGTCGATGAGCGCCTGCTTTAAATTACCGTGATGATAGCCGCGTCTAACCATTGAGAAACTCAGGCCCGCCTGAAATTTTGCCATCTGCTGGACAGGCAATATCACCGTCACGTAAATCATACGGAATTTTCGATAAAACAGTTCGAATGGCGGCAATACGTGCGCGACGTTTATCGTCGGTGCGAATGATATGCCAAGGGGCGTGGCTTGAATGGGATTTTGACATGGTTTCAGAAATGGCCTTTGTGTATTCAGCCCATTTTGACAACCCTTTGACATCAATGCTGGACAGTTTCCACTGTTTTAAGCGGTCGCTTTCACGGTCAAGAAAGCGGCGTAACTGTTCTGCGCGCCCGACATTTAGCCAAAGCTTGATCAAAATAATACCGTCATCCACCAGCATTTTTTCAAAGTCATTTACCTGTGCGAAAAAATGTTTGCGTTGTTGTGCGTTGCAAAAGCCAAAGACTTGTTCCACGACACCACGGTTGTACCAAGAACGGTCAAAAAACACGATTTCACCCGCACTGGGCATATGCTTGATGTAGCGTTGAAAATACCATTGGGCTTGTTCTGTCTCAGTTGGTTTTGGCAAGGCAACCACGCGGGCGACCCGTGGGTTCATGTTCTCACGAAAGCGTTTGATCGTCCCGCCTTTGCCCGCTGCATCGCGGCCCTCAAAAACAACGACAATCCGCGCGCCTTTGGTTTTCGCCCAAGACTGCATTTTGACCAATTCGATTTGCAATTCTTCTAGCAAGCTTTCATATTCCTTGCGGTCTTTACGGGTGGTGTAAGGAAAGTTTTTATCCAGAATATCGTTCTTGCTTGCCGCTTCAATGATATTTCGAATCTCGGTTGGGGCTTCTTTTGTGTAGAACTTCGAAATGGCACCCTCAAAGGGCTTGGGATAGGTGTGCTGGCCCATATGTGCCTCCTGTTTGTGCTAATATGGTGCGCTTCGCCTAGTTTGGCAACTCGGCTTTGTTACGCATCGTGCGGATTGCCGCGTGAATTTCATCGGACGCGAGATGATGGGCACCGTGTCCCACACCTTCGGCAAGTACCAGACGGGCATGGGGGACGTGTTTGATGAATTTTTGTGAATGGATTTGGGGGGGAACTGATAAATCGGCCAATCCGTGTACCATCTCGATGGGCAGGGTTAGGTCTGCATAAAACTTTGATTGTTCCACAATTTGATCGCGTAAATTGTTTAACTGCCTGGCATTTTCACTAAAAGAATTACGCCGTATACTGAGATTAACCCCGACATGTTTTAGGTAGCCTTTTGGGGGACGTGCAGGGGAAAAAATCGACTTATAGGTTTTGCGGAAATAAGATTCCTTGAAATAAGCATTTAGGATCGACAGCACAAAAAATCCGACAACAGGTTTKGCGGCAAGGCGGTAATTAAAATGGATCCGACCGGGCCACGGCATGGATACCGAGGATACCAATGTCAGACCTTTGACAAARTCACGGTGGTTGATCGCCATGTGCAATCCAAGCGCGCCGCCATAAGAATATCCCATGACATAGGCCTGATCATGGCCGAGTGCTTTGGCCAGCTTAACAGCTAAGYCYGCTTGCAAGGTTAGGCTTGCCCCTGATTTTTTTGGCTGATCTGTATGCCCATGACCCAAACGGTCAAATAAAATCACTGTGTAGTTTTCACTAAGTGTATCAAGCCATGAATAGGTGAAATCTTTCAGGTTTCCGCCTGCACCGTGTAAGATYATTAAGGCAGGCCCTTGGCCCTTAACCAGATAATGGAACCTGATCCCGTCGACGTTAACAAAAGAGCCAATCGCTGGGGTTTGCAACACCGCACGTTTTTCAAACTGCTCGGCGCGCCAAACAGTGACCAAGTAGAACAAAAACATTACCCCGAACAGGATTGCCCAAATCATATTTTTACTGCCCTATCTGTGAAATATCGTAAGGCGTTGATTGGTAAATCTCGTTTATCCAATTGCCATAAAGCAAATGCCCATGACTGCGCCATTTGTTTTCTGGTGCCAAGCTTGGGTCATCATTGGGGTAATAATTGCATGGCACATTAATCGATGTGCCATTGGCAACATCGCGGTCGTATTCTTCTTTCAACGTGCCACGGTCATATTCCATGTGGTTGAAGATATACAACGCACGGTGGTCGCGGTCTTCAACCAGACAAGGCCCTGTTTCAGTCGACCCCATCAATACATTCAATGCACCTGTTGCCTCAATYTCATCTTGGGTRTTTTCCGTCCAACGGCTGACAGGGATTACCAACTCATCGGAAAAGCCCCGCAGATAAGGTGATGAATGATCCAGAACTTTGTGATGGAAACAGCCAAAAGCTTTRTCCTTTAACATGTGTTTTTTGACACCGTGAAAATGGTGTAACAAAGCCATGCCGCCCCAGCAAACGCCAAAGGTGGAATGCACATTGGTCTGTGTCCAATCCATAATTTCCGTCATCTCATCCCAATAGGTGACATCTTCAAACGCCAGACGTTCAATCGGTGCACCGGTAATGATCAGCCCGTCAAATTTGCGATGCTTGATCTCTTGGAAGGTCGTATAAAACGCCTCCATATGATCTGCACTTGTGGTCTTTGACTTATGCTCGCTCATCCGAATGAGGGTTAGCTCAATTTGCAACGGGGTAGACCCGATCAGACGGGCAAATTGTGTTTCAGTCTGAATTTTTTTGGGCATCAAGTTCAGTAAACCGATTTGCAACGGGCGAATATCTTGGGTTTTGGCCGTGCCTTCAGACATAACCATAACGCCTTCTGCTTGCAGGATGTCATGGGCGGGGAGTTTGCTCGGTATTTTAATAGGCATTGTTTTTCACTTATTTTGATCAACCAGATAGGGCGATCAGGTTTGGGTCTCAAGGGCTGTGACGATTAAATCGTCGAAATCTTGTGCGGTTTTCACTTGGTATACATCGTTCGCTTGCACCGTGATGCCCCATTTTTTGGCAATATTACGATAACGAGGCAAACGATCGGTTAACAGTCTCTTATACCCCCAGCGGATGAAATCATCGGGATCAACCGCATCGGCGTGGATGTTCTTTYCTGCCAAATATCTGTTCCAGCAATCCAGTAAAAAAGGCTCAGAATAATACATCGGTTTAGGCGCTTTGTTAAAGCGTTCGACCAATGCGTCGATATGATCCTCACTGCCCTCGATCCAGACAGGTAACAGATGATCTTTGATGGCCGATAGGACTGGATCATTTGGATCATCTGCATCGACCACTTCAACSACMGAYCCMGASGTRTCACAGAYAAARTTRYTGTAGCSGTACAGCTCATTAGCGCGGCGGATGAAATGAACGGTGTCTTTCATGGCGTTAATCTCGGCGTCACGGTGCAGTCTYTGACGGCGCAGATATTCCTCAAACGGAATGCCGCCYTTGGCAGGATCACCTGGTTTGCCCAGATAGCTAGACAGCGGTGACAGATCCGAAAATTTTAGATTTGAGGCAATATAAATTGCATCCGAGCGCAATAAATCGGCCAGAAACGGGTTGCGCATCGCTTCGTGTTTRAAATTATCGGCAATATGTTCRCCCATATAGCGYGTGCCAATACGGTAATCRACACTGTAGTGAAACCAGCTGCCGCTTTGGCGCAGAGTTTCGCTGATAAAGGTTTTACCCAAGCCAGACATACCAAAAAGCATGACCTTTTTATCCTTGGCGCAACGCCATTCATCACCCGTATTATAAAGCATATCGGCCTCTTTTTTATCTTGTAGGTATCCTAAAGCAAAAGCGCGGGGAGAACTCAATGAATTTGCGACAAAGTGGTGTATTAGATTTGTGTCATTGCTGGTTTTTTGCGGTTTTCCGACCATATGTTCAAATAGTTAGCGCCAAAGATCACAATCGCGCCGATAATCACCCAAACGTCCAGCGGTTCATTGTAAAACATCATGCCGACAACACCGATGATCGGCAAGCGGATGAAATCAATCGGTGTTACAACCGTTGCAGGGGCGAGCGAAAGCGCTGTTGTCAGGCAAAAATGTGCAAATAATCCGCCAAGGCCAACAACGATGATCCACGGCATGCTTTGCGCCGAGGGCAGGGCGATATCTGCGTCATAGCCTGCGCATATCAGGCCAAACACCAGTTGCATTAAGGTCAGCCAAAACATGATTGAGGTGATYTTTTGRGTTTGGGTTAATTGCTTCGTGAATATYGCTGACCCTGCAAAACCGATGGCACAGAGTGCTGCGGCTATCACACCTGAAGACAGGCCAAACAACCATGGGCGGGTGACGACCAAAATGCCGATAARGCCTAATAAAACGGTACCAATTCGAAGGCGTGTCAGTTTTTCTGACAGCAAGAAAGGTGCGGCAATTGTGACCCAGATCGGGACCGAGAATTCAAAGGCAAAAAGATGCGCAAATGGAATGACTGTCACGGCATAGAACCACAGGTTCTGGCCAGTAAAATGAAACACATTGCGGGTGAAATGCAGCCCAAGGCGTTCGGCTTTAATGTCGGACAGATGCCCTGTAATACTGGCAATCGTGATCACCAAAACCAGTCCAATTATGGAACGGTATAACATGATTTCAAAGGTATCGAGTTCAAAGCTGACTTCACGCCCCGCCACAGCCATGGCCGAAAACGAGACGACCGCGCCCATCATCCATAGGGTGGCCTTTAGAGTGTCAGAAATTCCAGTGCGCATCGGGCAACCTTTCATTGTTGCCTGACGTTAGGATAATTGCGGCGTTTTGCAATCTAATAGAGTATTTTGTTACGTTCATCGCCTGTCACATTCACCAAAGGTGCGGCTTTCCATATGATATAGCGCCCGACATTGTACCAAATTGCCAAGACTTCACGCACCACCATCGATACTTGTGGGTAGCGGGCATTGGGGCTGGTTTGGCGAAAGGCAACGGATCGTGCCAGTCCGATTTCTACCTTTGAAAACAGTTTGAAACTGGCCCAGCTGCGGGGCAGATGAAAGCCTTCGGTGACGAGGATGATACGCTTTGAGCCTTTGATGTAGGGCGCTGAAAAYAAAGCATTTTGTAGCGTTGAGTAGGAATTACCTTCAAAGGTWGTYGCCGTASTMGGCACGCCCATTTCATGGGCATATTTCGCCATTTGYTCRCCYGCAGACGGGGCGTTTGGTCCGCCCAATCCACCTGTGAAATGCATCCTTGGGGCGGCACCTGTTTTGTAGATTGCTACGCCTTTTTCAACGCGTAGTTTGGATGATATCTGTAATGTGCCATCTGGATCCATGCCCGCGCCCAAGACCACAATCTGGTCGGCTGGGCGAAACRGGSTGGGTTCAAAAACAGGCTGTAGAGYTGCAAAAAGGCTGACAAAAGCCAGTGTCGCAAAAAACGTCACGACGCCTAGGCTGATCAGCCACCGTATTGCGCGGATTATTCCCATTCAATGGTTCCGGGTGGTTTCGATGTAATGTCGTAGGTCACACGGTTAATGCCTTCGACCTCATTGATAATCCGCGTTGCAGTCTCGCCTAGGAATTCATGGCTAAACGGATAGTAATCCGCCGTCATGCCATCAACAGAGGTCACAGCGCGCAAGGCACAAGCGTAATCATAGGTGCGACTATCGCCCATCACACCAACGGTGCGCACAGGTAGAATGACGACAAAAGCCTGCCAAATATCATCGTACAATCCGTGCTTGCGGATCTGGTCGATATAAATCGCATCGGCTTTGCGTAGGATTTCCAGTTTTGGACGGGTGATTTTTCCTGGGCAACGGATCGCCAGACCTGGGCCAGGGAACGGATGACGCCCGACAAAGCTGGCAGGCAATCCCAATTCACGCCCCAAAGCACGCACTTCGTCTTTGAACAGCTCGCGCAGGGGTTCAACCAGTTGCATGTCCATCTTTTCAGGCAAACCACCGACATTGTGGTGGCTCTTGATTGTCACCGAAGGGCCGCCAGAAAAGCTAACGCTTTCGATCACATCAGGGTACAATGTTCCTTGCGCCAAGAACTTAGCACCAATGGGTTTTGCATATTTATCAAAGACATCAATAAACAGTTTCCCGATGATTTTGCGCTTGGTTTCAGGATCATCTTGGCCGTCTAATTCGCCCAAGAACAGCTCTTGTTCTTCGGCGTGGATCAGTTTCATCTTGTAGTTTTCACGGAACATTTTGACCACTTCTTCGGCCTCGCCCATGCGTAACAACCCGTTATCAACGAACACACATGTTAACTGATCCCCAATGGCTTCGTGCAACAACACGGCGGCAACAGAGCTATCAACCCCGCCAGAAAGACCGCAAATAACCTGCTGGTCGCCAACTTGGGCGCGGATCGCGTCAATC
>NVSA01000018.1 GCA_002401045.1 Paracoccaceae bacterium | reverse complement strand
ATATTTTTCTTTTATTTTTGCTTTTTTGCGCTGCTTTTGGCGATCCGTTAGCTACCAGATACAATCGCGGCTAAGGCAACAGAGGCCATGCGGCCTGCGGCGGGATCGGCGCGGCTGGTCAACAAGATCGGGACTTTTGCCCCCATCACAACCCCTGCGGCACAGGCACCTGTCATATAAACCATGGCCTTGAATAATGTATTGCCCGTCACGATGTCTGGCACGATGAGTACATCGGCGCGTCCTGCAACGGGGTCATCGGTCATGCCTTTGATCTCGGCGCTTTGCGGCGAGAGTGCTAAATCTAGCGCTAAGGGGCCTGAGAATTCAGCACCTTGGATATTCTTGCGTGCCCAATCGCGTAAGCTTCGCGCGTCGCCAGAGGACGGCACGGCGGGGATCACGCTTTCGGTGGCAGATAGGAAGGCGACTTTGGGATTTTTCGTGCCGAGTTTGTGTAACATGTCGACACAAATCGCGGCACTGGCTTGGCGGGTTTCAAGATCAGGGGCAACATTTACCGCGCCATCTGACAGCAATATCGGCGCGCCCCCCGTGGGGTGTGAGATATGAAACACATGCACCAAACGCCCGCCTGTGCGCAGACCGTTGTCGCGGTTCAGGGCGGCTTTCATGAATACGTCGGTGTGCAGATGCCCCTTCATAAGGATGTCAGCGCGGCCTTCACCGCAAGCTTTGGCGGCGGCCATGCCCGCGGCCTGTTCGCCGACGCAGTGGTGTAGAGTGTAGGGGGATATGTCCCAATCCAGCGCCAAGGCTTCGGCGGTGATGGCGTCTTGTTCGCCAAAGAACATCGGGATCATAATGCCTGCATCGGTGGCTTGCTTGGCGGCTTGCATTGGTAGCGGCGCACCTGCGCGGGCTATGGCAACGCGGGGTGTTTTGGCGGATTTGGCAAGGGTAAGTAGACTGTCGGGGACAACGGCTGGTTGGGTTGCTAGAAACGGAGAGACCATGAAACCTTTGTCCTTTGATGAGGGCAGATGTGCATTGGTCTTAATGTAGCATATGTGGGCTCAAGCGTTAAGTGCTGTCTGGGTGACCAAAACCGTGCATACGTTTTGCCCATTGCAGGGCGACAAACGCACCTTTGATGCGGGGTAATAAGAATAAGGCCATGGCAACGGTGAGCAGAGCAAAGACCAGCGACATGATCAACGGGTCAGGGCGGAACATCTCAAAGGCAATTAGCATTAAGGGTCCGATGATATGACTACAGATTAAAATGGTGATATAGGCAGGCCCGTCGTCGGTGCGGTGGTGATGCAAATCCTCAGAGCATACCACGCATTTATCACGGACTTTCAGATAGCCCCTTAGAACGGGTCCTGTACCGCAATTGGGACAGGTACGTTTCCAGCCACGTAGTAATGCAGGCTTAATCGGGCGGTCGTTAATATGTGAGTCGATATGTTCCATATTTATTATCTACTATATTTTTTATCATAAAGAAGTGAGACAAGCTGTCTCATCAAGATTTATGTGATTTTTTACAACTTGCGCGACGGAAAGCTTTTTCTGGCGCGTATCTAATACATGAAGCGGCCAATATGGGCGCTCAGACATAAAATACTTAGGAGCAGAAAATGAATTCTTATATTAAAACAGCCGTTCTTGGTGCCGCAACAATCAGCATGATGAGCCTGGCTTTCGCGAATGTTGCCAGCGCACATGATCATGGTAACTCACGACATGGTGGCCCACAACGCGGCGGACCCGTGATGGATTTCGAAGCGCTTGATACAGACGCTGACGGGTTTATCACCAAGGCAGAGATGGCGGCGCAACATGCCAAACGTTTTGCTGAGACAGATACCAATTCTGACGGTGGCGTGACGCAAGATGAGCTGAAGGCAGCCTTTGAAAAGAAAATTGCCGAGCATCAAGAGAATGCAGGCAAAGATAGCGACAAAGAAGAGGGTCAAAAAGATGGCCAAAAAGAAGGTCGTAAGTTTGGGCATAAATTTGGGGGTAAAAGCCATGAGATGGATGCCGATAAAATGGACAAGCGTCTAGGTCGTATGTTCCGCGCTATGGATGAAAATTCTGACGGCAAAATYGAGCTGGCTGAAATGCCAGACCGTGGTGAGCGTTTCTTTGACAAAATGGACACCGACGAAGATGGCAAGGTTTCAAAAGCCGAAGCCGATGCGGYGAAAGACAAAATGGGTAAACGGGGTCGCATGGGCGAGCATGGCCGCAAGGGTATGTTCCACAAAGGCGATCATTAGTCCTTAGGATTTAACACAGATCATTGCGGGGATTTATCCTCGCAGTGATTGCACAATGATGATGCTAAAGCTACAGCAGGGGAATGATGGCTTTCGATGCAATGACGGATACGAGCGATGACGCGCTCATGGTGCTCTATGCCAATGGTGACGCACAGGCGGCGGAATCTTTGATGTTTCGCCATGCGCCACGGNTTTTGGCACTGGCCAGACGGATGTTGCGCGATGATGTCGAAGCCCAAGATATTGCCCAAGATGCTTTGCTAAGACTTTGGAAAATTGCGCCTGAATGGCGCCAAGGTGAGGCAAAAGTATCGACTTGGCTTTACCGTGTCGCGAGTAACCTTTGTACAGATAGATTGCGCAAACGGCGCACGRYKMAKMTTGACGATGTGGCGGAACCAGAAGATGGCGCGCCGCAGGCCGATGAGACCATGGCGCAAAATGAACGCGCGGTTGCATTGAATGCAGCACTTGCGCAATTGCCTGAACGCCAACGTCTGGCGGTGAGTTTGCGGCATTTGCAAGAGCTGTCAAATCCAGAGATCGCGCAGGTCATGGATATTAGTGTGGAAGCTGTGGAAAGCTTAACTGCACGGGGAAAACGAAGTTTGGCCGAGTTGCTGCTGGGACAAAAAGACAAGATTGGTTTGGAATGATGACGCAAAATATACAAAATAAAAGAGACCAAGACCTTGATGTGTTTTTTGACGCGGCTAAGGGCGCAGATCTGCAACCCAGTGCTGATTTCATGGCGCGGGTTATGGCCGATGCGACGGATCAGATTGCGCTGCGTGCTAAACCTGCCGTGAAACCAGCGCCCAAGGCAGGAATATTCGCACAGTTGTTGCAAAGTTTTGGCGGCTGGCAAGTGGCGGCACCGCTGGCGGCCTGTGTTTGTTTGGGCATGTTCGCAGGGTATTTGGTGCCAGATAGTTTGAATTATATCGGTGGCACAGATGCTACTGCAACCGTAACCGAGACGTTAGGGGCTGAGGATATATTCTTGGCGGCTGATATCGAAGCGCTGTTCCAAGAGGTGTGATATGACTGATACGACACAAAAAMCAAAACGCGGCTGGGTAAAGTATGTGCTGATTATCTCGCTGGGGTTGAACCTTGCGGTGGTTGGCATGGTTCTGGGGGCTGCCTTTTCAGGAGGCCATGATCGTAAAGGCTTTCGTCCGCCGCCTGATGTCTCTGGGATGCATTCTTTGTTRCGTGCCTTGCCTGAAAGCAAGCGTAGCGATGCCCGTCAGTATTTCCGTGATAACCGCGCCAAGATGAAACAGACAGGCCAGCATTTGCGTGCAACAGCGCTTGATGCGCGTAGCGCAATTGTTGCTGATCCGTTTGATCCGGCGGCGTTAAGTCAGGCCTTTGCGGTACAACGTGAAACTTTGGGGATGACGGCAGTTGATGCGCATAATGCTTTTGTCTCGATCATCTCCACGATGACGCTGGAAGAACGCAAAGCCTATGTCGAGGCGCTAAATGAACGTCGGATGCGCCGCGCAAAAGATCGCAAGCCACCAAAGTTTAAGCACTGATGGCCTATACACAAGCAAGCGCCGAGCTGGTTGCAATCAATGCGCTGGGCTGGATGGCACAGCAAGACGATCTGCTGATGGCGTTTCTTAATCAAACAGGGGCAGGGCTGGACGATGTCAAAGCCCGCGCCACTGATCCTGAATTTCTGGCCTCAGTGTTGGATTTTTTAATGRTGAATGATGACTGGGTTACGGGGTTTTGTGATACGCAAAACCTACCTTACAATGATGTGTATATCATCCGCCAGTCTTTGCCTGGGGGCGCTTTGCCGAACTGGACGTAAAATACCTTGCAGGATTTAGCCGTGCTGGGCATAAGCACTAAACGCATAGATCACGGCATATAGTTCAGGTATTCAGATGACCCGCATTCAAGGTATTATTTTTGACAAAGACGGCACGTTGTTTGCCTTTAATGATACTTGGGCGCAGTGGAGCGTGACGTTCTTGACGTCGCTTGCCCCCAACGATGATGCTTTGCGCCGCTCCATGGCCGATAAGGTTGGTTTTGATTGGGATGCAAAGACTTTCAAGGCGGGATCATTGGCGGTGAATGCGGCGGTGGACGAGCAATGTATTTTGCTGGCCTCGGTGCATCCTGAACTGGATGCCAAGCAAATCGAGCGTCTGGCGTTTGATGCTTTGCAAGACAGCAATGCGACGCCTGTGTGTGATTTGCACGGGCTGTTGGGCGGATTGCGCGACACAGGGTTTCGGCTGGGTGTTGCCACCAATGATTTTGAAAACAGTGCCCATACCCAAATGCGAGATGCAAAAATTGACCATCACTTTGAATTTATCTGCGGTTTTGACAGTGGGCACGGATCAAAACCAGGGGCGGGTATGATCACGGCGTTTTGTGCGCAGATGAACCTAGACCCTGCCCATGTCGCGATGGTCGGCGATAGCACCCATGATCTTGAGGCAGGGCGCTCTGCGGGGGTTGGGCTGAATGTTGGCGTGCTGACGGGGCCTGCACGAATGCAAGATATTGAGCATCTGGCGGATGTGATCTTGCCCGATATTTCAGGATTGCCAGCTATTTTATCCGCCGCTTGATCTAGACAAGCTTAATCCAGAGACTATCTTAAACCTGAATTAACAACAGGTTCTTTTCATGTCTGATAGCAGTCTTTTTCGCGCACAATTGTTTATCCTTGGCCTGTTGGCTGGCTTTGCAAGCTTTATTACCTTTGATTATTTACCCGATACCCTCATCAATAAACGGATCGTTCTGTTTATCGGTGCGTTGCTGATGGCRGGKTTYTTCAGYCTGTTGTTGCTGGCAGGMACSCTGAGTTGGCGCAAGGCRGCYMGCTACGGCGTRCCYATCGCGCTGGTTGCCAGTGGGTTGCTGGTTTGGTCTAGCTTTCGCTTTGATATGAGCAGTTTCAAGTATCTATCCCCGATAGCCGTTTCGGCGTTCATCAAAGGCGTGGCGATTTGCTTGCCCTTTGTGGTGGCGATTGAAACCGCTGAAGCGGGCTGGCGTGATTATAGCGTGTTGTTTAAGACCGCATGGGCGATGGTAGTTAAAATCATTGTGGCGGCATTATTTTGTGGCCTGATGTGGGGGGCAATATGGACAAGTATTTATTTGCTGTCACTGGTGGGGATCACCTTCTTGAAAGATATTTTCCGAGAAGGAATCGTTGTTTTAACCCTGTCAGGCGGCATTGTCGGGCTGGCCTTGGCCGTGATGTATGAACTCAAAGGCGTGGTGGAAACCCTGCGCAATGTGGTGGTGACTTTGCTTCGCTTGTTATTACCGCTTGTGACGGCGGTGATAGCAGTGTTTTTGATTTTAGTGCCGTTTCAGGGCTTGGAGAATGTGTTCAACAAACTCTCTGCCGCAGGAACCGTGATGGCGATGTGTACGGCGGGGATCGCCTTAATTACGGCCACGTTGGACGCAGATAATGACAGCGCAACACAGCATGTTTTTATGCAATGGTGCGCGCGTATTCTGGCGGTAATCCTGCCGTTTATGGCGGCGATTGCGGTCTATGCGCTTGGGGTGCGGGTCATGCAATATGGCTGGACGCCTGAGCGTCTGGCAGGGTTTGTGCTGGCGCTGGTAGTTGCTGTCTATGCGCTGGCTTATGCGCTCAACGCAGTCTTTCGCGGGACGGATTGGCAAGCGGGGGTGCGCCGGTCCAACCTGTATTTGGCGCTGGGCATGGTCGGGCTTGCGGCTTTGTGGCTTAGCCCTGTGTTGAATGCGGAACGTATTTCGACCCAGTCCCAATTGGCGCGTTTTGATGCGGGCAAGGTCAAGCTGGCTGATTTGGCGTTGTGGGAAATGGGGCGTGAATGGGGTGTTGCAGGCAAGCGCGGTATTGAGGCGCTTGAGCTGCGGGCAGATGATGCATTGAAGGTGCAACTGGCCGTGTTGGATCTGGCGAAAAACAAATGGGAATATTCACGGAACAAAGACGCCGTCGATGAGATTGCAGTTGTTGAGTTGGTCGATTTAATCAAGCTGTATGGTGGATCAAAAGAGCAGGCAACAACGCTGATCCAGACAATGCGTCCCTATGTACGTAAAGAGTATTTGGCGCATTGCGAAAGCAGTAAGAATTGTTATTTGGTGTTCGCGGATTTCATGCCAGAACAAGCGGGCGATGAGGCGCTGTTAATTACCAAAACATCCCATGGTCGCAATATCAAATTTGGCTTTYTTAAGTCCAGTCCATTCGATAAAAAGGATGAATCTGTAGAGTTTTATCCTGTGTACCGAGGGGTGAAAAAAACTGATATTGATGTGATATTTTTAGCATTGGAAACAGGGGATTTCAGCTTAGAACCCGTGCCAATGAACCAATTGAGAATTGGACCGGTCGTGATTTCACCGCCCAATCGGTAATATAAAACCGCCTTAAAAGACTTGTTAACACTTTCGCGCTAGCCTTTGAAAAAAGAGGGTCAGCTATGCACGGAATGATTAATCGCGGATTGCAATGTTATATCCGCGACATACATGGTGTYGATGTTTGGGAAGAAATCTGTGAACGGGCGGAACTGTCGTTCTATAGYTTTGAGACAATGTTGGTGTATGACGACCAAACCACCGAAGATTTACTGCGCAATTGTGGTGATTTGATCCAACGGAATCGGRCTGAAATTCTAGAGGATTTTGGCACTTATGTTGTATCGGACGCAGCGCTGGCCTCTGTACGGCGTTTGCTGAAATTTGGCGGCACCAGTTTTGTGGACTTTCTGATGTCGCTGAATTTCGTGCATGACCGTGCCAAAATGGCGGTGCCTGAACTGGATGTGCCGTTCATGGATGTGCATTGCCCTGCGCAAAATAAATACATTGTATCAGCCCGTTTTGCTAAACGCGGCTACGGTGCCGCCCTGTTGGGACTTATCCGTGCCTTGGCGGATGATTACGGYGCYTTGATTACCATTGAGCACCGTCACCACGCCCATAAACGGGTGGATGAGGATGTCTTTGAAATTGATATTATTCAAGAAAACTGGGCAGATATTGCCAAACCTGAACTGGTGAAACACTGATGGTCGCGGCAGTGTCTATTTTGTCAGCCCAGCAGGGCGGGGCGCTGATTGATAGTTCGGCGCTCAACACGTTGTTACCGATGCATGTTCTTCTAAACGGGCGCGGGGTTATCATTCACGTAGGCCCTACGTTTTCCAAATTATTTGCAGGCGATGCGAAACTGGTCGGGGCGGATATTTTGACATTGGTCGGGTTTGACTACCCCAGAGGGATTGCCCAGTTTAGCGATCTGAAGGCGGCGCTATCGACCCCGTTGTCGGCACGCCTTAGGCATCACACAGGGTTAAAATTGAAAGCGGTTGCCGTGGAATTGTCACAAGAACAAGGCTTGTTGGTGAATTTTTCCTTTGGCACATCGTTGCGTGAGGCCGTTGCTACGTGGCGCTTAACGGGCAAAGATTTCTCGCCTGCGGATCCTTCCGAGGAAATGTTGTATGTCATTGAGGTGCAATCGGCGCTTTTGAAAGAATCGCGTAATTTAAACAGCCGTTTGTTTGGCCAGCGCGAAGAGGCGGAAGAGCAAGCCTTTACCGATCCGTTGACAGGCCTGTCTAATCGGCGTGCATTGGAACGCTTTGTCACCCGTTTGATGCGCAAGCGGGATCGTAAGGATTTTGCCGTGGTTTTGTTGGATCTGGATCACTTTAAGGCGGTTAATGACACCTTGGGTCATGCGGCGGGGGATAAGGTGCTGGTGGATGTTGCCGAGATTCTCTTGGCTGAAACCCGCGCCAATGACATGGTTGTACGCACGGGCGGCGATGAATTCGTGCTGGTTATTGACGGATTTGAGGATAGTCAGCAAATTTTAGAGTTTGCCCAGCGTATTATCCAAAAAGTAGAGCGCCCGATTCAATGGGAGGGAAAAACCTGTTATGTGGGTGCAAGTATTGGCATCTCAATTTCGCATTCTGCCGCAGATAAAACCCTGGATACTCATCTGCAACAGGCCGATGACGCGTTGTATGTTTCAAAAAACAGCGGGCGCGGAACTTTTCGTTTGGCAGGGGACAACTAGGCCACAGGGCATTATTCTATGCCAAGATATATAAAGGGGGTAATGGTACCAGCGCCCCGACTTGAACGGGGGGCCTCCTGATCCACAATCAGGCGCTCTAACCAACTGAGCTACGCCGGCACTTGAGGCGTGATTTATCGCCCCTTAATGATGATTGCAAGTGCCTAAGTGACCTTGAGTTTTAGAAAGACTCTTGTTAGCAAGTAATTTATGCTAGGAGAGCGCTATGAGCATTAATTCTGAGACTGAAATCGAAGCAAATCTGCAAATTGGACCAACCACCGACGGAATGGTGCGTTTGTTCATTGATGCGGGTAAATTTGAGGTGCCTTTGGACTTTTTACCAGAAGAAGCCGAAGAAATCGCCGAAGAGATTCGCGCCGCCGCCGCCCAAGCCCGCGCCGTTGAAAAAAAGTGACGATATTACACAAATAAACTTTGTGATATTGACGGAATAGCGGGGTGGTCTCTTGCCATCACCTTGCAAAAAGCTTATGATGTAGGTGGCGGGTTCTGCCCTTCTCGTGTTTAGGCCTTATTCCAGTGGCCGACAATCATCCTTACGGGAGCTGGCTCTGTGACTGACCGTGGTCTATCATAACCGGTGCCCACCTAGTACAACTAGGCTCTCAGGAATACACACGCCGACACGGTTGCGTTGATGTAAATCTAATGTGGGCTCGCCGCTTTTATCTGGTCGTAAATATGCAAAGACGTTAGGTTACGATCATGGATTTATTTGACCTTAAACAAGCCTGCCGCAAGGCGGGTTTTGCGCAACGCAAACTGGCTCATGAACGCGGGTTTGAGGCGGATGCTAACGCACAATTAACCAATTTTCTAAAACAGGTAGAGGACGATAAGATTATCGCGCTCTACATGCCGATCCGTACCGAAGTCTCACCGCTGCCCACCATGGAACGATTGGCACGGCGCGGGCGCAAACTGTGTTTGCCCGTGGTTGTGGGCGAGGCCAAACCGTTAGAATTCCGCAGGTATCACCCCGATGATCCACTGGTGGAGGGCGTATTTGGTGCGGCCATCCCCAAAGAGGGCGCGGTCATGGTGCCTGATATTATCGTCGCACCTTTGGTCGCTTTTGATGCATATGGTTACCGTTTGGGTTATGGCGGGGGCTATTATGATCGTAGTTTTGCACAGATTAGCGCCCAAAAAGACATTTTAGCCGTGGGATATGCCTATTCAGACCAAGAGGTCATGATGGTGCCGCGCGAAAGCACAGATTTTCAACTCAACGCAGTCATTACGGAAAAGGGTGCTTTAACTTTCTAAAGGTATTATTTTGAGATGTTGGTGCGAGCGTTAAATAATACTTCATAGACGTAATGAATATCTCATTTTGATATATGTTGGTTTTATAATACGGTTTTTGTTAAGCTAAACATCTGATTTACGGGTAGGGAGTACAAGGATGGGGACGCAGACGTCGAGGTCATGGTTTTATTACGTTTTCATTATTTGTTTCCTGTATTTTGATTTTCCAACGTACTCAATGACATTTACCACGGAGCTTTCGCCAGCTAATTTCAAAGGTACGATTGTTGTCGGTAAAGGGTCGATAGAAAGGGGTGACGCAATTCGCTTTGAGGCTGCCATAAATGCGCACCCCCCTAGTTCTAATATTCTGATGGTAACCAGTCTGGGCGGCAGTGTCGATGAGGCTATGAAATTGGCAGGGCGTATCAAAACTAATTCATTTAGCGTGATAGTTCATCAGGAATGCGCTTCGGCTTGCGCCCAGATACTTTTCCCCGCTGGAAAATACTCAATACTAACAAAGGGGTCGATGCTTGGGATTCATTCTTGCTCTATTTCTGGAAAACGTCACGAAACTTGCAATGAAGATATTGCAAAATATGCAGTGTTAAACGGTTTTCCATACGGTACACTTGACTATTTCTCTGAAATGTACGGTCCAGGAGATATGAAGTGGATGACAGAAATTTCAGCTCGTTGTTTTGGGTTTTATCGTGGTTATGATGACCCCAAACCTATCAATGGTGGACGAAAGGCTTGCGTTGATGGGGTCATATTTTCGATGGGATCCAATGTTCATTTTAGGCCATTTGGCCCAAGCTTTGATTGCAGAAAAGCGACCACCAGAGTGGAACGCCTATTCTGTATTGATAAAGAGCTAATGCAAAGCGATAAGGTTCTCGGTTTTGTTTATGATACGAAGTTGGATGCGACAAACATTCAAGAGGAGGAAAAACTACGGTCGAATCAACGTCAGTGGATTAACGCTCGTAACATAGACTGCAGACGGTTATTTACTGAGAACATGGATTTTATAAGTACAAGAGACGTCGCATTGTGTCTATATTCGTACAATGAGGATAGAATTTATGAGTTGATCGATAATTCATTGTTGATGCCGCACTAGGCTGTGCTGAGGTTTATTTTGACCTCCCAAGATTGAAAACTCTACTAAAATTATAAATGCTTCTGGCATTTCACCTAGACAGCCTATATCGCGGCCCTATGAAACTATTATTTTTAGGCGATGTTGTGGGCCGTGCAGGCCGTAAAGCGATTACCGAACGCTTACCTAAACTGCGCGACGATTGGGATTTGGATTTTGTCGTGGTGAACGGCGAAAATGCCACGGGCGGCATGGGACTGTCGGGCGCGCATGCCAAGGGTATTTTGGATGCGGGTGCCGATTGTGTGACCTTGGGCGACCATGCTTTTGATCAACGCGACATGATGGTGGCGATTGAAAAAGAACCGCGCATCATTCGCCCGCTGAATTTTGCCGCAACGGCCCCTGGGCAAGGGGCTGCATTATTTCCAGCAAGAAACGGCAAAAAGGTTTTTGTCGCACAAGCGCTGGGTCAGGTTTTTATGAAAAAACCTTATGCCGATCCGTTCTCAAAACTGGATGAAGTGCTGAAACTCGCGCCTTTGGGTGCGGTGGCGGATGCGGTGATCGTTGATTTTCATGCCGAAGTGACCTCTGAAAAGATGGGCATGGGGCATTGGCTCGACGGGCGCGCATCCTTGGTGGTTGGCACCCATACCCATGTACCAACGGCGGACACGCAGATTTTGCCCAAAGGCACGGGCTTGCAGTCGGATGCGGGCATGTGTGGTGATTATAACAGTGTGATCGGGATGGAAAAAACCGAACCATTACGCCGTTTTGTGACGGGTATGAACAAAGAGCGTTTCACGCCTGCGACGGGTGAGGCAACCTTGGCAGGGGTCTATATTGAGACCGACAATAAAACAGGCCTGACCACGCGTATTGTACAGGTTCGCGTTGGCGGACGGTTGGAGCAATCGGGGCCTTGATGTCTTGTCAGGCTTAGCATTCTAGGCCACCATATAAAAAAGACGACAGGAGTGCACAATGTTAACAGCTTTTATTCCAGAAACATGGCATGCTTTTATCGCTATGGGCGTTGTTTTGGCGATGTTCGTGATGTTTGTCCGCGAAATCTATCCGACCGAAGTGGTGGCGCTCACTGGGGSGGCAACCTTGCTTTTGACGGGGATTTTACCCTATGAAAGCGCGCTAAATATCCTGTCTAACCCTGCGCCGTGGACGATTGCGGCGATGTTTATCCTATCGGGTGCATTGGTGCGCACGGGGGCGCTAAGCTCGGTGACGGCTTTGGTGGCAAAATACGGCAAGACGCGTCCAAAAACTGTGCTGGGTGGGTTGGCGATCTTTGTGGTGCTGGCCTCGGCCTTTATGAACAACACGCCTGTGGTTGTGATTATGATCCCGATTGCGGTGCAAATGGCGCGGATCATGGGAACTTCRGCATCTAAGCTATTGATCCCTTTGTCTTATATTGCAATTTTGGGTGGGATCACCACACTGATTGGTACCTCTACAAACCTGTTGGTTGACGGTGTGGCGCGCGCGGAGGRTCTGGAACCGTTCTCGATGTTTGAGGTCACACCACTGGCGATTGTGCTGGTGATTTTCGGCTTTATCTATCTGCGCATATTCGCGCCACGCCTGTTGCCTGATACAACGTCGATGGCGGATATGCTGGGTAAAACCACGTCGAAGAARTTTCTAACCGAGGTGGTTATTCCCGAAGGGTCAAGTTTGATTGGTGAAATTCCCAGTAAGGTTGAGGCGTTTAAGCGCGATGGCGGGCGGCTGATCGATGTGATCCGCGAACATAATTCCAACCGTCACAGCCTAAGCGAGATGACCTTGCAAGTTGCCGACCGTATTGTGTTGCGCAAGGCAATGGGTGACTTGTTGGGGCTGAAAGACAATAAAGATGTGACCATGGCCGATGCGATTTCATCGCGTGAAACCACGACGGTTGAAGTGCTGATTTCCCCAGGCTGTAAAATGGTTGGCAATAGTTTTAACCAGCTCAACCTGCGGCGGCGTTACGGGGTCTACCCGCTTGCTGTGCATAGACGAAATCAAAATATTAGCCAGCAACTACAAAAGGTTGTGCTTCGTGTCGGCGATACGATTTTGATGGAAGGTGGCGCGGAAGATATTGGCCGTTTGGCCCGCGATATGGATATTGTAAACCTCGCAGAGCCGAGCGAGATGCCGTATCGGCGTGGTCATGCGCCGATTGTTTTTCTGGCCTTGGTGGCTGTGGTTGTCTTGGCGGCGTTGAATGTAGCACCTATTTTTGCCCTAAGTGTTGTTGCGGTGGCGGTTGTTTTATTCACGCGCTGCATCGATGCCGAAGAGGCCTTTGGCGCGGTGGATGGGCGGTTGCTGGTGCTGATTTTCTCTATGCTGGGTATTGGCGCAGGGTTGCAACATTCGGGCGCGGTGGCACTGATTGCGAATGGGGTGGCCCCTTATTTGTACGGGCTTCCGCCGTTTTTGATGGTCTGGGCGATTTTCTTGCTGACCTCGATTTTAACCGAGCTTGTCTCGAATAATGCCGTGGCCGTGGTGGTCACGCCGATTGCGATTGCGCTGGCGTCCGCCTTGGGTGTTGATCCGCGCCCCTTGGTTGTGGCGGTAATGGTGGCGGCTTCGGCCAGTTTCGCGACGCCGATTGGCTATCAGACAAATACGCTTGTCTATGGCCCAGGTGGATATGCTTTTACCGATTTTCTTAAAATCGGCGTGCCGCTGAATATTGCGGTAGGCTTGATTGCCAGTCTGATCATTCCGATGCTTTGGCCGTTGTAGGCAGAACGGTGCTTGAAACATATAGGTGGCTTTTCTATAAAGCCCTCAGATAGATTTAGGTAAGGGGTTCGCATCATGGCAGGTCATTCCAAATGGGCAAATATTCAGCACCGTAAGGGGCGTCAGGATAAACTGCGCTCTAAGCTGTTCTCGAAGCTGGCAAAAGAGATCACGGTTGCGGCTAAAATGGGCGAACCTGACATTGATAAAAACCCGCGTTTGCGGATGGCCGTCAAAGAGGCCAAGTCGAGTTCTGTACCCAAAGATGTGATTGACCGCGCGATTAACAAAGCCACGGGCGGGGACGCGGAAAACTACGATGAAATCCGCTATGAAGGCTACGGCCCCAAAGGGGTTGCGGTTATTGTGGAAGCGATGACGGATAATAAAAACCGTACCGCGTCGTCTGTACGTTCTATTTTCACCAAGTCTGGTGGGAATTTGGCGGAAACGGGTGCGGTATCGTTTATGTTCGAGCGCAAAGGTTTGGTGGTTTACAAAGCCGATGTTGCAGATGCGGATACGATCTTTGAACATGCGATTGAAGCGGGTGCAGAGGATGTGGAAAGCTCAGAAGACGGTCACGATATTTACTGTGAAGATACCGCGCTGAATGAGGTCTCTACAGCCTTGGAGAAAGCTTTGGGCGAGAGCGAAAGCACCAAAATGATTTGGAAGCCAACAACAACGACGGATTTAGATTTGGAAAGCGCTGAAAAGCTAATGAATCTTATCGAAGCGTTGGAAGATGATGATGACGTCCAAAAAGTCACCACCAATATGGATGTATCAGACGAAGTGATGGCGCAACTTTAAGCGCGCCATCCTTTTCGTTTGAATTTAGCGGTTAGGCACGAATGCGTAGCCGAGCATGCCCGCAAGCATTGCGACCAGAAAGATAATACCGCTGGTACCGCCAAAGCTAAGCGATGCAATTGCAGGGCCGGGGCAGAGACCCGCCAATGCCCAACCAGCGCCAAACATGATCGCACCGATAACCAGTCGTCGGTCGATCTTGCTTGATGGGGCTGAGGGCAGGTTGCCGCCTAAAATTGTACTTTTACGTTTGCCCGCGATTTGCCACGCGATGAACATCACAATAACTGCGCCGCCCATAACAAAGACAAGGGCAGGATCCCATGCGCCAAAGATGTCCAAAAAGCCTTGAACTTTATGTGTGTCGGTCATGCCTGAGATCACCAAGCCTAGACCAAAGAGAGAGCCGCTTAAAAGCGAGGTAAGTTGTCTCATGATAGAACTCCTAATGCGCGTGCGGCAAGGATCATCAACCCGCCTGCAGCGATGTAGATAATCGTGGATACAATTGAACGCACGGACAAACGGGACATGCCGCATATGCCGTGGCCACTGGTACAGCCCGATCCGATGCGGGTGCCAAYGCCGACCAAAAGACCTGCGATAACCAAGATAGGGATTGATTTGGATGCGTTGGTTGCAGGCATGTTTATAAACAGGCCAAACAAAGCAGGGGCACCAAAGAGACCGATGATAAAGGCCAGACGTTCGCGCATGGTGTCACGACCAGAGCCGTCGATGAGACCGCCCAAGATGCCACTGGCCCCCATAATGCGTCCGTTAAACAGAAGGTATATCGCGGCGGCAATTCCGATAATTGCACCGCCCACTAGGGCATAGCCCCAAGATGCGTAGTCCATTATATGTTCCAATCTACTTGCGGATATTGGATTATTTTTACGATCCGCGTTTGGTTTGCAGGGTCAGTATTCTGATTGTTCTTTAAAGTCTAGGATATTGTTCTTTGTTTYATACGTTCTGCGACCTCTTGTTCCAAGGCGGCTGACATGGATTTTACACGAAATCACGTCACGGAAATACAAAAAATATAAAATTCTTCTGGGCTTTTGATCCGAGCAAATGCTATTTCGAGTGACTTATGTATAAATCGCCGATTCTTCCCGAATGGGCGACGCTTGAACAAAGGAGGTTTGTCATGCGCATTGGGGTTCCTAAGGAAATCTTTGAAGGTGAAACGAGAGTAGCCTTAACACCAACTTCAGCACTTGAGTTGCAAAAGCTGGGATACGACTGTCTGATTGAAAAAGGCGCAGGTGTTGCATCGCGCTTTTCCGATCAAGATTATAAAGAAGCAGGTGTAGAAATTGTGCCAACGGCGGCGGCTTTGTACAAAGCGGCGGATGTTGTGGCCAAAGTACGCCCACCAGAAGATGTTGAAATCAAACGCCTGCGCAAAGGCCAGACGTTGATTTCGTTCTTCTATCCAGCCCAAAATACCGAGCTGATGGAAGCGGCAAATGCCAAGGGTGCGCATGTGATTGCGATGGACATGGTTCCGCGTATTTCACGCGCCCAGAAAATGGATGCGCTGTCCTCCATGGCAAATATCGCGGGCTACCGTTCGGTGATTGAGGCAGGCAATGTATTTGGTCGCTTCTTTACAGGCCAAGTGACTGCGGCAGGTAAAGTTCCGCCCGCCAAAGTTTTGGTTGTGGGCGCAGGGGTTGCTGGATTGGCAGCAATCGGTGCCGCGACATCTCTTGGCGCGATGGTTTATGCCTTTGATGTACGCCCCGAAGTGGCAGAACAAATTGAGAGCATGGGCGCAGAATTTGTCTATCTTGATTTTGAAGAGAGCCAAACAGATGGCGCTGAAACGGGTGGCTACGCCGCGCCGTCYAGCCCTGAGTTTCGTGAAAAGCAGCTTGAAAAATTCCGYGCACTCGCACCTGATATGGATATTGTGATTACCACGGCACTGATCCCTGGGCGTGATGCGCCTAAATTGTGGCTGGCCGATATGGTCGATGCAATGAAGCCTGGGTCAGTGGTTGTTGACTTGGCGGCTGAACGCGGTGGTAACTGTGATCTGACCGTTGCMGACGAAAAAGTTGTTAGCAAAAAYGGYGTGACCATTTTGGGCTACACGGATTTACCGGGCCGTATGGCAACGCAATCTTCAACGCTCTATGCCAATAACATTCGCCATATGGTTAACGATCTGACGCCTGATAAAGACGGCAAGATCAACCATGATATGGAAGACGATGTTATTCGCGGTGCGACGGCGACTTATAAAGGTAAGATTACGTTCCCACCGCCACCGCCTAAAATTCAGGCGATTGCGGCRAAAAAACCAGCCGCACCTGAAAAAACCGCCGAGGAAATTGCGGCCGATGAAGCGGYGGCAATGCTCAAAKCGGGTAAGCAACAAACAGGTTTGTTGGTTGCAGGCGGCTTGGTCATGTTGTTGATCGGTGCCTATGCMCCWGCCAGYTTYATGCAGCATTTTATTGTGTTCGTCTTGGCYTGTTTCATYGGSTTCCAAGTGATCTGGAAGGTTAGCCATGCGTTGCATACGCCACTGATGGCGATCACCAATGCAATCTCTGGCATCATCATTTTGGGCGCTTTACTGCAAATTGGCAGCAATGGGTTTATTGTGACGGTGCTGGCGGCGGTCAGTATTTTAATCGCGACCATCAACATCGTGGGCGGCTTTATGGTCACCCACCGCATGTTGCAAATGTTCCAAAAGTCGTAGGGGAGAAGAACAATGAGCACAGGTATTGTGACAGCCGCTTATATCGCGGCATCGGTTTTGTTTATTCTGGCCTTGGGTGGATTGAGCAATCAAGAAAAAGCTAAACGGGCGATTTGGTACGCTATTGCGGGCATGGCAATCGCTGTGGTCGCCACGGTGTTTGGCCCTGGTGTGAACGGTTGGTCGTTTGCGCTGTTGTTGCCCTTGTTGGGCATTGGCGCTTTTGCAGGTATGGTCTTGGCCAAGCGTGTCGAGATGACCGAAATGCCGCAACTGGTTGCCGCTTTGCACAGCTTTGTTGGGCTGGCGGCGGTGTTTATCGGGYTGAATTCYGAYATGGTCGGCACCCATGGATTGGAAGGCGCAGAGATTGTGATCCATGAGGTCGAGATTTTYATTGGCGTCTTTATCGGTGCGATTACCTTTACGGGATCAATCGTGGCTTATGCTAAATTGGCGGGTAAAATCGACGGCAAAGCATTGATCTTACCTGCGCGCCATCTGCTRAATTTGGCCGCTGTGGTGGGCAGTATTGTCTTGCTGGTGATGTACATGAACCATGCGGGTAGCTGGACGTTGTATCTAATGTTGCTGATTTCCTTTGCACTGGGTGCGCATTTGGTGGCGGCCATTGGCGGCGCGGATATGCCCGTGGTTGTCTCAATGCTSAACAGCTATTCAGGYTGGGCRGCGGCGGCGACAGGGTTCTTGCTGGGCAATGATYTGTTGATCGTGACRGGGGCTTTGGTCGGATCGTCTGGTGCGATTTTGAGTTATATCATGTGCAAAGCGATGAACCGTAAATTCTTGGCGGTAATCTTGGGCGGCTTTGGCGGTGCTAAAGGCCCTGCGATGGAGATCGAGGGCGAGATGATTGCCACTGATGTTGCATCGGTTGCGGCATTACTAGATGCGGCGGATAGCGTGGTGATCGTGCCAGGTTACGGCATGGCGGTGGCGCAAGCGCAGGCCTCTGTATCCGAGCTGACACGGCGCTTGCGTGCCAAAGGCAAGAACGTGCGTTTCGGTATTCACCCCGTTGCAGGGCGTCTGCCAGGGCATATGAATGTTCTGCTGGCTGAGGCTAAGGTGCCTTATGATATCGTGCTGGAAATGGATGAAATCAACGATGATTTTGCTGAGACTGACGTTGTGATGATCATTGGGTCAAACGATATCGTGAACCCAGCCGCACAAGACGACCCCAACAGCCCAATCGCAGGTATGCCTGTGTTGGAAGTGTGGAATGCTAAATCTGTGATCGTGTCTAAGCGTGGTCAGGGCACGGGATATTCGGGCATTGAAAACCCGCTGTTCTTTAAAGACAACACGCGGATGCTATACGGCGATGCGAAGGCATCACTGGATCAGTTGTTGGCGCTAATCAACGCGTAATTCACGACAAGCTATTGAGGCCCGCTGACCGATTGGTTGGCGGGTTTTTTTATGCCTACTGCTATGTGGCAGGGCTATATTTAATACGTGATGATCCTTCTAAAACTAAACCAGTAAACTAGTTTAGTTTTAGTTTTATTGTTTGAAAATCAAATGGTTAGGTTTTATGATTTATAAGTTGTTTATAAAGTGATAGATCGTTTTTTGACCCTCGACACTAAAGCCAGACAGGTGAGAACCGCCAATGATCTGTTTGAACTGCTTTGTCTTGGCAGGGGATAGCGCGTAGATTTTCTGACCCATTGAAAACGGGATCACGCGGTCCTTGGTGCCGTGCAGAACNAGCGTTGGCACTGTGACAGATGTAATATATTTATTGGTTTCCCAGCGGTGATCAAGCACGGCTCGGATGGGGAATATCGGCGCTTGGCGAGACGCCATATCCACGACGCTGGTATAGGGCGCTTCTAGAATCAGGGCATCTGGGGGATGGATTGTGGCCAGTTTGGTCGCAACGCCTGTGCCTAAGCTTTCGCCGTAAAAGATAATTTTGCCTTGTATTGSGCCGCCTARTAATTTGTGGCGCGCGGCATAAAGCGCTAGCGCATCTTGGCTGATGGCCGTCTCTGAGGGGCGTCCCGTACTGCCCGATGATCCNNACGATAGCCTAGCGCGATTACGCCGTAGCCCTGATTAATCAAGCGGTCAAAGCGCTGTGCTCGGCTGGCTAGATTTCCTGCATTGCCGTGGAAATAGAAAAATGTTGGTTTATTCCCACTGGCTTTGCGCACCCATACGACCAGTGTTTCGCCGTCTTGGGTGGTCAAAGTTTTGACGGACAGGCGGGGCTCACCTGCTTGGACAGGGCTGATTTCAGTGGGATCA
>NVSA01000017.1 GCA_002401045.1 Paracoccaceae bacterium | reverse complement strand
TGAACTGGTACAAAGGCTTCTACAAGGTTTAGGTGCCGCCGTTTTACGTGTGTCTATTATGGCGATCATTCGTGATTGTTATTCTGGACGTAAAATGGCGCGGGTGTTGTCGCTCAATATGATGGTGACAATGGTTGCGCCCATCATGGCCCCTATTATGGGGCAGGGCATTTTATTTGTCGCAACATGGCAGTATATTTTCTGGGCTTTAGCGCTCTACGGTGTACTTGTGTTGATTATTAGCGGCTTACGCCTGCCTGAAACACTCGCCCCCAGTCACCGACGGGCCATTAAACTTAGCGTTATATCAGACGCTCTTGGATCAATCTTTCGATCCAAACAAACCATGGGCTACACCTTGGCGGGTGCGGCATCCTCTGGCGCGTTGATGGGCTTTATCAATTCATCCCAACAACTGCTGGTCGATGTCTATCACACGGGGCATTGGTTTGTGTTCTTGTTTGGCTCCGTCGCATTCAGCATGTCTGTTGCGGCCTTTACCAATGCGCGCTTTGTTGAGCGTTTGGGGATGCGCTGGGTTGGCCATGCGGCAACATTGGCATTTTTAGTAATTGCAGTTGTGATGGTGGCTGTTGCCTTGCTTGGCTATCTAAACTTGGTCGTCTTTATTATTTTACTGATGATACTGATGTTTTTCAAAGGCCTGTCTTCTGCAAATTATGTCGCCCTTGCCATTGCCCGCCAAGGACATATCGCAGGGGTTGCCTCTTCGGTTATCGGTAGTTTAACCGTCCTAACGGGGGCGTTTATCGGCTTTGTGATTGGCCAAATGTTCAACGGCACCAGCCTGCCTTTGGTTATTGGCTTTCTTGTTGTCGGTGTGATCCAACTGGCAATGGTTCTTGCCGCCGAGAATGGGCGGCTGTTTGGGGATGACCCTGATTGAGGCGGCTGCCCTTAAAAACATTCCAAAATAATACCTTCACCCCATGTCCTACCTAGGACATGTCACCATTCCCCGATGATCACACCAATGGGTCGGTGGCCAATTTTTTGGCGCTGTTTCATTTCCGCTTCTGACATTGTGATCCGCATCCGACGTTGCCGTGCCCAGTCAAATAATTGTTCTTGATGTTGGGCACGGATGTCGGCGAATTTAGGATCAGTTCCCAGATCAGTCAATTCTTTTGGGTCGGTTTCAAGGTCAAAGAGCTGTGCGTCAAAACCTTCGAAATAGATGTATTTCCAACGCTTGCTGAGCACCATATAAGCCCGCGAATCTTTCGGTTCACGTTCCAATTCAATCCCCGCAGGCCGTTGCCCGTAATCCAGTTCACTGATGATATAATCATGCCCTTTGCCCGTGGCTCGTAAAATAGGCAGCAGGCTTTGACCCTCTAGAATATGATCCAGCCCCGTACCTTTCGCCAGATCATAAAAGGTCGGTACCAGATCAATGGCCTGCACCATTTCGTCCGATTTCATCCCCCGCGTCGCATCGGCGGATTTATCAGGATCAACAACAATCAACGGCACCCGCACGCTTTCATCGTGGAACAATTCTTTTTCGCCCAGCCAGTGGTCGCCCAGATAATCACCGTGATCGCTGGACATGACGATAAAGGTATCCTCATAGATGCCTTTGTCTTTCATAAACTGGAACAGACGTGCCAAATGGTCGTCCATTTGTTTGATCAATCCCATATAGATCGGCACCACAGCTTTGCGCACATCATCGTCAGAGAATGTCTCGCTCTCAATGTGGTTCATATAGGCTTTATAAACAGGATGGGGCGCGTCTTTTTCCGCATCATTTCTATTTGGCGGGATCATATCGTCAGGCCCGTACATATTATGATAGGGCGCGGACACGATGTAGGGCCAATGAGGTTTGATAAATGACAGGTGCAGGCACCACGGATCATCACCAGCCTCGTTGATAAAATCCATCGCCCGATCGGTCATATAGGCGGTCTCGGAATGTTCATCAGCTACATTGGCAGGCTGGGTTGAATTGCGCATGAACCAACCGCTTAGAACATTTTTATCCTCATCCACCCCCGCATTGGCGGCCGTGTGCCACGGGTTTTCACCGTCATACCCCTTGTCACGCAAGTATTTATTATARGCCAGATTTGGATCRGCCAACATATCAGGATGCAGGCCATCATCGCGTTCATAAGGCTCAAAACCCGCTTGGGTGGCATAGACACCTTCAATGGCATCAACATCTAAACCAAGGCGTTCAATGCCCCGTTCATCGGCGGTCATRTGGGTTTTKCCYACAAGGGCGACACGGTARCCYTGTTTGCGCAGATGATCGCCCATTGTCGGCTCACCAATCCGCAAYGGCACCCCGTTCCATGTGGAGCCATGGGAACTCATATAACGCCCCGTATAATAAGACATCCGTGAAGGCCCGCAAACGGTTGCGTTCACATAGGCACGGTTAAATTGAACCCCGCGCTTTGCCAGCGCATCAATCGCGGGTGTTTCTAGTGTGGGGTGACCATAGCACGACAGATAATCATTGCGCAGTTGATCCGCCATGATGAACAGAATATTGGGGCGTTTTTTGGCCATTATAAGACTCCATGCATTTTAGGTGTTGGCCAGCGCAGAACGCTGTTCATGCCATGCTAACAGATATCCCAAGACGAGTTGAGTAATTRCATTGACCAAAACACCTGCAAGAGAAATCATAATAATTGCCGCCATCGTTCCCGCAACATTATAGCTATATTGCGCGTTCAAAAGATAAGCACCAATGCCATCGGTTGATAGAATGATTTCGGCGACTACGGTTAACAAAATAGAGATCACCACACTGAGTTTGACGCCTGCAACAATCCGTGGCAAAGCCGAAGGCAAAYCAATTTGCACCATCCGTTCAAAATTCGACAGCCGCAAAGATTGCGCCACACGCGCCAGTATGGGATCTTGAGCTTTGACGGCGTCAATTGTGTTGACCWAAATCGGAAAAGACGCACCAAAGACAACCACAACTAATTTAGACTCGTCCCCAACCCCTAAGATCATCATCGCAATCGGCACGATCGCAATGGGGGGAAGCGGGCGTAAGAATTCAATAATAGGTTCAACAATTGCCCCCACAGCTTTAATCCGTCCCAAAAAGATACCTAGCGGGATCATGGTGACTAAAGCGATCAAAAAACCAATTCCAGCACGGCGCAACGTAATACCGATCTGTAGCAACAAGGCTTGGATGTCATTGATAATCTCGGTGATAACCGCAACAAAGCTGGGCAGGTTTGGCGACTGAAGGGTGACCGCAGAGACTTGCCAAACAAGCGCTAGGAAAGCCAGAAATAAAAGCCCTGGAATATTTATGCGATCTATCATGAAACATCTCCAATGGCGGACCACTGGATTTGCCAGTCGGCAATCAGGCGGTAGATCAATGTCAGCACAGGGTTAATAATCATTCCCATGACACCAACGACAAAGATGAGCGCGTACATTTGCGGGATCAGGAGTGAAAACCCTGCGTTGAATAATAAGTAGCCCAGCCCTTTGTCGCCGACCAACATTTCGGTGGCGACTGTGGCCAGCAAGGCAATCGCCGCAGATTGGCGCACCCCTGTCATGATTTCAGGAACAGCGGCGGGCAGGCGTACGCGCAACAGAATTTCCCATGGGGTGTATCCAAAGGAGCGCGCGGTTTGTACTTGGACGGGTTCCGCCGTGGAGAGCGCGTTTGTGGCATTGATATACACAGGCCACATACAGCCGAACACAACGACGAAATTAAATAGCGCTGTGCCAATTCCTAGAAAAAACACGAGCAGGGGGACTAAGGCGGGGGGCGGTAATGCGCGTAACATGATCACCAAGGGGGATAACATTTTACGGATGATCGCATAACGCCCTGTCAGGATCGCAATGCTCAAACTTAGGGCCACGGCCATTAAAAACCCAAGAACCATACGGCGCATGGTCAGCCCGAAATGAAAGTAAAAATCACTGGTTGCAAGGTAATCCATCAATGCCGATGCAATGCGGGATAACCTTGGCAGGTAGTCAGCTGGCAAGATGCCAGACATCGCTAACAGTTCCCAAAAGAGGAGAAAAATTCCAAGTCCGAAAACTTGCCGCGATAAAGCTTTAATGCCAGCTGTAAAATTCATGGATTATTTCACCGATATAATAAGGTCAGAAGGCGCTATTGCCTTTTTGATCAATTTGGTACGCAACATTGCATCCATGACGATTTGGTAGTCTTCGACTTTGGCACCAAGGGGTTCTAGGTTCAAAGGAATACCCGCTTTGGCGGCAACAGGCGGAGGCATACCAAAATCGCTGATTAAGAGTGCATCCAGCTTGCTACGATCTGCTTTCAAGGCTTGGTTTGCACCTTCAATGGCACGTAGGAATCCAGCCGCTTTTTCTTTGTTTTCTTCCAKCCAATCCGTGCGTGAAAACCATGCCGCTAATGGGTAGCGACCAACGGTTTCTAAGTCGGATACAGTGCCTGCCGCGATTGCGTGGGCTGAAAATTTATCAGAGCGCATGATTGAAGAATAAAACGGATCAATCACCACAGCTGCATCTACATTGCCGACCTCTAGGGCAGGTTGGATTTGCGGGAAAGGAATAGAGACGATTTTAACCTTTGAGGCGTCCACACCAGCGGCCAGCAGGTGGTCGCGTAGGGTTAAATCTGCCTGTGTTGAAGGCCCTACGATTGCAACTGTTTTGCCCACAAGATCAGCCGCAGAATTGATGCCAGCATCTTTGCTCGTCACAATCCACGTCCGCAGGGAATCTGCTGTTTCAATATCGGTCGTACCAAAAATTTTCACAGGTTGTTTATGGATGATTGCAAGGGCGATGGCCGACGTGCCTGTAATGCCAATATCAACAGATTTTGAAACGACCGCAGACATGCCAGCAGGGCCGTTATTGACGATCACAAGCTCGGTCTTAATACCTTCTTTTTCAAACAGACCATTACGATCTGCGTATAAATAGCTGACCAATGGCGGGATTTTCATATAGGCAACGCGGACAACATCGTCGGCAAATGCTGGTATGGCACTAAGCGTCAGCACACTGAGTGCCAGCCCGCTCACAAGCCGTTTTTTCAATAAAGTTATCATAGTATTCCTCCCAGAATTGAACACAAATGTTCGTTAAATTTTAGCTTTATTTTTTTTGTTAAGATCCCGAATTTGGGTCAGAACGTCGTGGCGAATTCGCAGGTATTCTGGGTCTTCGCGTGTGGAGATTTGGTCGCGTGGCTTGGCCAGCGGAACCTGTATTTCTTTGAGCACTGATGTCGGGCGTGACGACAATACAATCACGCGGTCAGCTAGGTAGACGGCTTCGTCCACATCATGGGTGACTAGCACACAAGTTTGGTCAAAACGYTTGGCTAAATCGAGCAACAAATCTTGCAACTCGGCACGTGTTTGTGCGTCAACGGCGGCAAGTGGTTCATCTAGCAAGACCAGTTTTGAACGTGTGGCAAGGGCGCGTGCGATGGCAACACGTTGTTGCATCCCACCTGAAAGTTGCCATGGGTAATGATCCTCAAAACCCTCTAGACCAACGGCGGATAGAATTTTACGTGCGGCGTCTTTTTTCTCTGCTTTACTCTCAGATTGGCGGCGCATCCCGAAAACCACGTTCATTAGATTTGATTTCCACGGCAAAAGGGAACGACTATAATCTTGAAAAACAACCGAGATACCTTCGGGTGGGCCTGTAACTTCTTTACCGTTAAAAATCATACTGCCGTCGTCGCTTTTATACAGTCCAGCTAGACACATAAGCAGTGTGGTTTTACCGCATCCTGACGGCCCCACAATTGAGACAAACTCACCTGTGCGCACGGTTAAATTCAGACCGTCAATGATCTGGATCCGAGCGTCTTTGCTGCCCAAGGATTTGCTCATATTTTCAACAACCAACAGTTTTGATTGCGATGACGTTTCTTTTGTCATGTTCTTCCCTAATGCTGCTACGTGAAAATTCTTGGGCACATTAAAATGCTTGGAATGGACAGATAGCTCTCCCATGTTCGTTCAACCCGTTGTCTTGAAACTCCCAAATTTCAATATGCTTGCGGCATAACGCGTTTTAGGTATTTGATAGAGTAGAAAAAGTATGATGTCAAAAAATATATATTTAGCTTGTATTTGTATGTATTTTTTAGCCATAACAGAAACGGAAGTTGAACCTTGTTAGGTTTGATCAGTTTTTTTGAGAGGGAAATTATGAAACTTGCAAGATTTGAGGATGCGGGAAAAACCCATCTGGGTAAGGTCGTTGGAGATCAAATCTTTGATCTGACCAAGGCGGGATTCGGTGTATCGATGAAAGATTTGATTGCCGATCTTCCTAATATTAAGGCGAAATTAGAAGCGGTGAACGGTGATGCGCTTGCACTTTCATCGGTCACATTGTTGGCACCCATTGATGATCCGCAAAAGTTTTTGGCGCTGGGTATGAACTACAAAAAACATGCTGACGGGGCACGTGCGGCGGGTATTCCTGTGCCTGACACACAGATTTGGTTTAACAAACAAGTGTCGTGTATTAACGCGCCTTATGGCGGCATTGAGATGCCGATTGTGTCKGATCGTTTGGACTTTGAGGCCGAGTTAGGAATCGTTATCGGCAAAAAATGCCGTCATGTTTCAGCAGAAAATGTACGAGATGTTATYGCGGGTTATYTGGTTGCCGATGATGTCAGTGTGCGCGACTGGCAGTTGCGGTCGCCCACATTCACGCTGGGAAAATCCTTTGAYACACACGGCCCAATTGGCCCTTGGATCACAACGGATGATGAAATTGCAGACCCRCAAAACCTAGCRATCAAAGCGGTGGTAAACGGCGAAGTGCGCCAAGACAGTAATACCAGCGATATGATMTATTCGATTGCCGATCAGATCTCATATATCTCGCAGGCTTTCACRTTAATGCCAGGGGATGTCCTGATTACAGGCACGCCRCATGGCACRGGGATTGAAACGGACACCTACCTGAATGTTGGCGATGTTGTACGTATTGAAATTGAAGGCTTAGGCCATATCGAAAACAAAGTTATCGCAGAAAAACCRMTTTCATAARMTTTGYRTRAYSARKTGAAAAGGCCGARGCGTAAAATGCTTYGGYCTTTTNGTGTTNAAAGCTTTTTTGCCATTCCAATGATGCTGTCGCATTTCAATTTATGTGTGAAAAGGGAGCAAGATTGACAATCCAAGATAGATGAACTTACTTAACATGAGTAATTATTTGCTTTTGGCCGTTTAAATAGATCTATCTTAGGAGAAAAACTATGCAATCCATTACCGAGTTTGCGCATCTATCTCAGATACATTGGCCCGTTCAAGATATGGAGGTGTGGACCGATAAGCTCCAGACGATTTGTGGCCAGTTCAATCCCGTGCGCAAGGACAGCAATCAGGTTCGAGGCGGTGTACAGGTGCATGAAGCAGGCGGGCTTGCGCTGACACAGGTTGCGAATGATGTTGATTTTGTACGCCGTGAATGGGCGGATATTCGGATAGATTCTAGCGATCATTTGTTACTATTCATCCAGCTTGAGGGCGAGTGCGGCATTGAACAGCATGGGCAGGATTCGATCATAACAGCAGGCGATTGCATCTTGACCGACAGTTCCTGCCCATCAACGTTTCATTATGGCGGAAAGTTCTCAAACCATCTTTCAATCCAGTTGCCACGGCCAATGGTTTTTTGTGACCGAAAGACAAAGGTTGAAATCTCACACCGACTAAGTGCCCAAGACCCGATGGCATCGATACTACACGGGCTGGTGGCGCGCCTTTTGTCCACCAAAGTTAGCGACTACCGTGCGCCACAACTGTGTGACTTGTTGCTTAGTACGACAAGACATGCGTTTTCTGGGGCTCAAGCCTTAGAAAACCCAATTTCTAAGGGTGCAGAAACACGGCTAGAAATGGTCCAAATTCTGATTGATCAGCATTTAACCGAAGAATATCTTTCACCAAAATGGCTTGCTGCCCAAATGGGTGTTTCTTTACGTACGCTTCAAGCGGATTTTTCGACACTTGATACAACCGCAACCGAATTGATCCGTATCGGCAGGTTGCGACTGGTTCATAATCAACTGCAACAGATGAACAATAGGGGGCCGATGCTAACGATTGCAGAGGTTGCTTATGCTGCTGGCTTCAACGACATCTCTTATTTCAATCGGAGTTTCCGTAAGTTTTTCGGGTGCTCACCAAAAGATGTTTTGCATCAGGCGCATGGATCATTGCGTGTTGATTAGAGAGCCAGCTTTGCTTGATTTTTTCGCGTAATTGTCCAATTCGCACTGCGTTGGTGTCCAAGACACTGTTCTGCCTTTCATCTTTAATAGCGTTAACACTGCCTGTGTGTATGGGCGGTAGGCTATCAAGTGAAAAGGGGAGAGCTAAATGCGATTTAAGAATAAGACTGCGCTTATCACGGGGGGCGGCACGGGTATCGGTACAGCCGTTGCACAACGGATTGCCGCTGAGGGTGGCAATGTGGTTTTGGTCGGACGGCGCAAAGAGCCGCTGGATGCCGTAGCCCATGAGCTGGGAGGACTAGCCATATCTGCAGATGCTGCGGACAGCGATAAAATGGGCGATGCCGTCAAACAAGCCATCGCTCACTTTGGTGCTATCGACATCTTAATTGCGAATGCAGGCGGGCATGGTGTGGGGCCTACAACTGAGATGAGTGACGAGACTTGGGAACAGTCAACACGTCTGAATCTGGACACTTTGTTCGTCAGTGCACGGGCTTGTCTGCCAGAACTGATTAAACAAAACGGGTCAATCGTTGTACTGTCGTCAATCGCAGGGTTGTTCGCAGGCCCCGATGCTATTGGCTACGTAACCATGAAGCACGCCTGTATTGGTCTGGCAAAATCGCTAGCGCGTGATTACGGGCGCAAAGGTGTGCGTACCAACACGGTTTGTCCGGGTTGGGTCAGCACTGCAATGGCAAATGATCAGATGCGTGATTTGATAGGGCAAGGAAAAGCAAACTCGATTGAAGAGGCCTATGCCTTGGTAACCCGTGATGTCCCGCTCGGCCGTGCCGCCACTGCACAAGACGTTGCTGGTGCGGTTTGCTTCTTGGCATCAAACGATGCCGCAATGATCAATGGCGCTGTGCTGACCGTTGACGGCGGATCATCCACCGTTGATGTGCCAACATTAGCATTTACTAGTTAACAAAAACGAGGAGAATAGAATGACCAATGSTACACAAGCCCCTGAAGGCTGGAAAAATTACGAYGATTTTTCGTCTGGTATCGACACGAATAGATTGCCAAAATCGACCGCGCTTGAGGGGCAAAAAATCGCTTTAACGTTCGAAGATGGACGAACGCTTAGTCTTTCGTTTGGTATTGACGGTAAGGTTCTTTGGTCGGAAAACGGCACATCGGGAACCGAGGGCGTTGATGTGGTTGAAGTCGCCGCGGATACTTATTTTGTCGATTTTAGCTTTATCGATCTTCCCACYGAAGCTGAAACTTTGATTATTAATACAAAGACCTGCCGCGTTYTATCGATCCACCAGCGTGTACGATCYGCTAAAGAGTCCGTTGGTGARCCCAGAGTTGCRCAAACKTACCGTGCGGGCACRATYGATGGTGGTGAGGTGACRGGCGAAGCACCTGCCGCAACCCGAGATTTAGTYGGTCATRTCGYACATTATACCTACAGCCCGAACCAYGTTTATGAGCACTATTACATGTCCTCTGAACGATATTTTTGGCAATGYCTCAAGGGCGTTCAGCACGGSGAYGGYGACGTGGATATGRCSACRACYTATAARTTTTCWGAAGGGCARTAYATTTTTTCATTCCGAGAATTCATCATYCCTGTGGCATCGGTRTTTTTCYWTAATTACRAYCAAATGCGTTCGACTGGTAAGTTCTTGGGTGTTGAGGGGGATGGTTCACTATCCAATCGACGCGCAGGWGCGCATATCCGTAAAGTAACGAAGATCGAGTACCAGACGGGCGAAGAACCTACTTGAGAGGATTTAAATTATGAAAACTGCATATGAYATCGTAAAGGGTCATTATGACGCCAATGATCGCAAGGATCTGGACGGTATGATTGCCGATTTTGCCCCTGATATTCAGTGGACAGAAATGGATGGTTTTCCGTGTCGCGGCACATTTATCGGTRCGCAAGARGTGATTGAAAATGTGTTTGCCGTGCTTGGTCGCGACTTTGAAGACTTTGCTTTCACGCTTGAAAACTTGCTTGATGCGGGCAACTCTGTCGTCGGTGTTGGCAATTATCACGGTACATACCGCGCGACTGGAAAATCATTCAATATTCGCGTGGTACATGTTTGGCATGTCAGCGAAGGTCGGATTGATCGTTTTGAGCAATTTACCGATACGCTTCGTATGGCCGAGGCGATGCGTTAAAATTTTCATATTAAGGGTTCGAACTATAAACAAACCAAGCTTATAAATTTCGTGTAACCACGTAAAAAGGCCGAGGCGTAGAATGCTTCGGCCTTTTTGTATTTGAAGCTTCCTTATAGTGCGAGTGCGGTTTTCATTGCGGCCTCTAAATCGTTTTGTGCGCTGTCACTGAAATGATCTGCGCGCCAAGCAACGATATTATCTGGGCGCACAAGAACACAGCCTGTTGGGCTGGTTTCGCAAAGGATTTCCCAACGTCGCTCTGAATCGTAGACATCCCCCGCACGCCCTATTTGGACAACCGATAGGGCGGCACCTGTTGAATCGGCCACGGCTTGTGCAACAAATTTCCAATCCGCGCCTGCATCTTGGATGAGCAAAACAAAATTGCCTTTTGTGCCAACAAGATCATGGGTTGAAAGAGATTGCTCTCCTTTACCCAGCCAGCAATGTGGCAGGCGATGCCCTGGCCGTGACGTTTGTTTATAATGCCCCCCCAAAGGGTTTCGTTCAGGTGCAGGAGTGCCGTCATTGGTAATTGCATCGGAGTTATACACAAAACCAAGCTCTACATCATGGGCATAAAACTCTATGTTTTGTGTGTCATAGATTGATTTCAACCGCTCACGACGCATACGACCATTCGCTGTATCTGCCAGCAGTGCTTTATAGGCACCCACAACATGTTCAGGGGTTTGCATTTCCATAATATTATTAGGGTGAACCGCAAGTATGCCCATTTCAAGCAACATATGATTAAAGAATGCATTCAGCGCCCATTCGACATTAAACGCACCTACAGGGCGACGTTCATCTTCATAGCTTTGCAATAAAGCTGAACCTGATTTCCCTGACGTAAGCATAGCAAGCTTCCAAGCCAAGTTATGCACGTCCTGTACGCCTGTATTTAGCCCCAAACCTGTTGTCGGTGGATGGCGATGTGCCGCGTCGCCAGCCAAGATAATACGGTTATCAACATAACGGTCAGCCAAGACRCCCTCGACCGCCCATTCRGAAACACAGCGTACTTTGACATCTAAATCAGGGATACCCAAAATCGTCCGAACTTCTTGAATTGCAGCTTCATCGTCAAATGTTTCGGGATCAAACGGCATACGGGGAAACCCTAGTGACCATTCTGGCGAATGACGTCCCCATTTACCTGGCCCCATCGCGACAATCACGGAAACACCTTGGCGATGTGGTGGTTTCAACCAGTTCAACAAAACCCGATCATCGGGGTAGTATTGGGACAGGTCGGCCTCAAAATGTACAGAGACCTGCGTGATCAGTTTTGTAGGGCCTTCCATCTTGATCCCTAACTTTCCGCCAATGGTACGCCCACCATCTGCCGCAACCAGATACTTGGCACGCACTTGGAAAACCTCATCGTTTTCAAGATCGCTAATGGTGGCGGTTACACCGTCATCATCTTGTGTGAAATCTTCTAGGGTGTGACTGAACAAGATACTATCGGGCGCACGGCTTTCCGCCTCGGTGCGCATTAACGGCTCTAGTCGTAATTRTGGCAGGTTGGCTGAATCAACGGGGCAGGTTTCGCGATATTCAATTTCGCGCTCACCGCCGTGTCCCCCCAAAGACCCCGCTTCATACATGGTTAAGTTATCAATCGGGCCGTCACCGTTAAAGGATGTATACCATTTGGTCTTTGAGCGATTATAGACGGGGGTGCCTTGGGCATGGATTTCGGCATCTGCCTTATGCTGGCGAAATATTTCCATTGTACGCGGATTTAAATAATGCGCTTTGGGCAAAATTGACGTGCTTGCATGACGTTCTACTGTCATAAAATCGACGCCAAGGTCGGCCAAGAAGATGGACAAAGCCAGCCCACATCCGCCGCCGCCGCAGATAAGCACATCTGTTGTTTTCGTTTCCATTTAATGTTTTCTCCCATTGAATTCCCACCCCATTAGGTACGTCGAAAAACGTGTAATTTGGTGTGGTTGATTTGTTTTGTTCGCATAATTTTCAGTTGCCAACAGGTCAAAACTATAGTGGAATTGATCAAACGGGTCATTGACTAGAGGTACCGATTGATTGATCAAACGTTCGCGCATCACGCCAAATTCCTAAGCGCCGCAGGCCTGCGCCTAGATGACTTGCAAACTGAATTTGTTCAGTTGAATTCACAGCAAAAACATAAGTTTGGCAGGTCTAGGCGTGCTTTCTTTCTTTATGTTTGTACGGGTGAAATTATCTTGTGCCGTAAAGGTTTTCCAAATCGAAAGTTGGGGCAAGGGACAGCCGTAGGGCTGGAAAAAAGTATCGATTCGATGGTGAAACTTGATGGTAATACGGATGGTGCCCGTATCTTTATCAGCAGTGTTCCTGACCGCCATGCTTTTATTCAAAAGCTGCCGCAAGAATTGCTGATCATCACTGTGCAAGACAAACCATTTTCCGATATTATCGCGGCAACTATGACCGTGATAGAGACTGCTTTTTTATCGGCCCCACCAGACCAAGCGGTCGTTCGGCGATTATGTGAAATTATTATGCTACAGCTTTTACGGTTGGTTCAATCACAGGTTTCACAATCAAATTCTGCGCCCGCGGGCATTCAACATGACGCGCCTTTACTGCAAGCTTGGACTGCTTTTTTAAGTGATCCGTCCCAAGATTGGACGATTGCAAAGCTCGCCGATGCATCTGGGCTGAGCCGCACAGCGTTTATTTCACGTTTCAAACAGGCATTTCAGGCACCCCCAATGGTGGTTTTGACACGGATTAGATTGGAGCAGGCAAAATCGTTTCTTGCAACGTCAGGGGCAACGATCCAAGAGATTTCTTTTAGCGTTGGGTATAAATCAGAGGCTGCTTTTATACGTGCGTTTAAGCGTGAATTTCAGAAAACACCGGGGCAATACCGTGATGAAACTCTGCCTTGAAATCTTAAGATTTAGGCTACTTTTTACGCCGTTGAAAAAAGAAATAGTTTTTTTCTAAAACATTCTATAGTTTCTATGGAATTAGATATATATTCGAGTAGGAAGCCCTAAATGTCGAAACAAAGTCGTACATTACAAACATACCAAGCTTTAAAATTTGACGTATTAAGTGCGCGGTATCTACCGGGGCGTAAGCTTATCATTGAAAATATTTGCGAAGAGCAATGCGTTAGTCCAGGTGCCGTTCGCGAAGCTTTGGCGCGCCTAACCTCAGATGGCTTGGTCATTGCCGAGCCGCAAAAAGGGTTTACCGTTGCCCCCGTTTCCATTGCTGATCTGCAAGATTTAACCGAAGTGCGCATTGACGTTGAGCAAAAATGCATTCGGCGGGCTATTCGGGATGGGGATATTGAATGGGAAGGCCAGATATTATCAACATTACACCAATTAAATAAAACGTTAGAGACAACGGTTCTTGAGGGTGGTAAACTTGTTTTTTGTCCTATTTGGGCAGAGAAACATGCGCAATTCCATGATGCCCTTGTTTCAGCGTGTAGCAATTTATGGTGGCTAAATTTGCGAAGCAGGCTTTTTATGCAGGCAGAACGATACCGCTGGATGACCTTGCCCTATGTCGAAGAAAAACGCTTTGTTGTGAAAGAACATGAAGCTTTGGTTGCGGCAACGCTTGATCGGGACGCAGATTTAGCAAGCGCATTGGTTGAGGATCATCTACAAAAAACCGCTGATTTATTACTGTCATCTGATGCGCCATTCGACGATACAGATGAGCGATATACAAAGGCTGTTAAGCTGACATAGGGGCGTGAAGCAGCCTAAATGACTGCTTCAACTGATCCGTTATCTAAAAATTCACTTGGGATGACCCTTTAAGCTTTAACCGCTTGCGGGCTTCGTCGGGTGTGGCAATACCGTAGCCTAATTCTTCGATGATCCGTCTGATTTTAGACACTTGTTCGGTGTTGGATTTAGCCAATTGCCCACGCGAAATACTTAGGCTGTCTTCCAGACCAACGCGTGCATTGCCGCCCATCAGAACATTATGTGTCGCCATCGGCATTTGATGGCGGCCAGCGGCCAGAATGGACCATTCGATATCATCACCAAACAAGCGCTGTGCGGTGCGGATCATAAGGAGCAGATTATCTATTTCAGCGGATGTACCGCCTAAAACACCCAAAACAAATTGAATGAATAGAGGACCTTCGTATAGTTTTTGATCCATAATATAGGCAAGGTTATAAAGATGACCCAATTCGTAACATTCGAATTCAAAGCGGCAGCCGTGACCTTTGCCCAACCGTTCTAAAATCGTCTCTATCATCCCGAAAGTGTTTTCAAAAACGGCATTGCGTGTGCCCTCTAAAAAGGGTTTTTCCCAGTCGTGTTTGAAYTCTTTAATACGCGGAACAGCCGCAAATAGCCCTGTGTTCATCGATCCCATATTCAACGATGCCATCTCAGGGCTGGCATGTTCAGCTGCGGCAAGGCGTTCATTCATTTCCATGCCAGGGGCACCGCCCGTTGTCATATTTAAAACCGCGTCGGTTTGGTCTTTGATTGCTGGCATGAACTGTTGGAAAATATCGGAGCTGGCCGATGGTTTRCCGTTCTSTGGATCCCGCGCATGTAAATGGATAATGGCCGCACCTGCTTTTGCCGCGCCAACGGCTTCGGTTGTGATTTGTGCAGGTGTAATCGGCAGGTAGGGCGACATCGACGGGACGTGTAGCGACCCCGTAATTGCGCAGCTGATGATGACATTTCTCTGGGCCATTATACCCTCCGTATGAGATTTTGGTTTTGAATTTATTGGGTAACGTACAGATATTTTGCATCCGAAAACAAAAAATACAAGAAATATATTTTTTTTATAGACAAATAGATTATTTGTCGATTATGTCATATGTGAGGAAGGGAGGCATYGTGAAGCTGTTGTGTTTCACGGTGATGTGCAGGTTTTATTTTAATCTGCTGACATATGGGATGTGGTGGGACTGTAGCGCCAAGCGCYTTTAAGACGCGATATTCATAACTTCCAAACAAATAGAAACGCTCAGGCGGTTGGCCTGTGTGCGGTAGAACACGTGAAAGGAATACGAATGTCATATCTGATTAAACAAATGGGGCATGTTATTATTTCGTCGCCTGATCCAGAAGGTGCGGCTCAAGACTTGGCCGATGTTGTAGGCTTGCGCATTACAGGGCGCGACGGTGATACGGTTTATCTTTCCAGCAACGACCGTCACCACGAAGTAAGCTACGTAAAGGGTGACGGCGAGGCTGTTGCAATGGGGCTAGAAGCCGTGAGTGCTGAAGCTGTGGATGAGGTTTATAATCGCGCTAAATCCGAAGGTTTGGAAATCGTAACCGATAAACCGCTCGGCAAATTTTATGACCGCGCCGTCACAATCGTAGCCCCTGGGGGGGCGGTTATTGAAGTTCACACACCGATTAAACGTGACCAAACACGACGCTATTTAGGGTCAGGCCCGCGTCCGCGCCGCATTGAACACTTTAATTCCAATGCACCCGATACCGCCGCATATGGCGAGTTTTGCGAAGATATTTTGGGGATGAAACTGTCAGACAAAACATCTGATGACGGGTTGCGCTGGTACCGCGCACAGGACGGTTTCCACCACACAATTGCAATGGGCACAGGGCCTACATCACTGCACCACTATGCGTTTGATTTGCATTGCTTTGAGGATTTGGCACGGATTGCCGACAATCTATCTGTAAAAGATCGCGCGATGATCTGGGGGCCTGGTCGTCACGGTGCAGGCGATAATATTTTCACGTATTACGCGGATCCGCACGGCTGTTTGGTTGAGAACTCTATCGAGATGGCACATATCGCAAACGATGCGGTTTATGAGCCCCGCACATGGGATATTTCAGAAGGTCTTGCAGGCCGCTGGTTGAACATGTGGGGCACACCGCCGACGCCTGATTTCTTGGTGCCAGGTGTGAATTTCGCAAAAACAAAATAGAATGACAGTGACGTGTTTCAGGGAGGATACTGGGATACGTCATTTTAGGGAGGTAAATTTATGAGTTCATTTGATGTGATTATTATTGGCGCAGGGCCAACGGGTAAAGTACTGGCACGCCAGCTAAGCGATACAGGACATTCTGTTGCGATTGTTGAACGCTGGCCTGCGGCCTATCCACTGCCCCGCGCCGTTGGCTATGACCATGAAATCAAGCGGATGTTCCACTCTATTGGGGTGGCTGATGAGGTCGAAGCTTTATCACGCACAATGAACCATTATGTTTGGTATAATGCGGATTGGAAGGTGTTGGTTGATCTGGATGAAACACGCGAGGCTATTTCGGGTGGGGCTAAAGGTTTTCTATTCAACCAACCAGAACTTGAACGTGTGCTAGAGGCCGACCTTGAGGGACGCGCAGGGGTGTCAATTTTCTTTGGCCATGAAGCAAGCTCAGTGACACAAACCGTGCAGGGTGTTGAGGCGGTTATTGCGCCGTTTGATGCCGAAACCCAAACGGCTGATACGGATAAATCACAAATACTGCGGGCAAAATATATCGTTGGATGTGACGGTGCTAATAGTATTGTACGCGAAAAAATCGGGTCAGATTTGTTTGATCATGGTTTTGATGCACAATGGCTGGTCGTCGATTTTATGCCAAATGATACAACGGGCGAATTGCCCATTCCTGATGCGGCACAATGGTGTAATCCCGACCGCCCCACAACAATTGTGCCAAGCGGTGTGAATAATCGACGTTGGGAATTCATGGTCAAGCCAGGTGAAAGCCCTGAAGATTTGGCGAAAACTGATCGGGTTTGGGAATTGTTGTCGCCTTGGGTGAAACCTGAGGATGGTGAACTGGTGCGCAGTGCAAACTACCGCTTTAGATCGCAATTGGCACAGGGTTGGCGCAAAGGTCGTATGTTGATTGCAGGCGACGCTGCCCATTTGATGCCGCCGTTCATGGGCCAAGGCATGTGTTCTGGTCTGCGGGACGCATGGAATTTAGGTTGGAAACTTGATCTGATTTTGTCGGGAAAAGCACCCGATACACTTTTGGATGATTATGAGGTCGAACGGTCGCCACATGTTGATACTGTTATTCGTATTTCCATGGCAATGGGGCAGATCGTTTGTGTGTCCGATCCCGAAGAAGCCGCCGCCCGTGACGCGGCATTCTTCAGTGGGAATGTCCCGCCACCCCCTGAATTTCCAGGCGTAACGGCTGGCTCGATTGATGTTGATGCTAGCGGTGTCCCTAAGGGGGTTGCGGGGCAATTAGCGCCGCATTCAACGCTAGGGAAAGACGGGGAATTCATACGTATGGATGACCGCACAGGTCGCAACTTTACGCTGATCACGAATGGTATTGCACAGAATCGACTCAGCCAAGAAACCCGTGCAGCTCTGCAAGAAATTGGGGCGCATGTGGTGTGTATTGGTGGTGATGGTTACGTCGATAAAAGCGGCCGTACTGCGAATTACCTGACCGAGAACGGCATCGCGGCCTTACTGGTGCGCCCTGATTTTTATTCTTACGGGGCGGCAAAATCAGTAGATGAAATTGAGGGATTTATCGTTTCAGCTGTTGCCAAGATTTTGAAAAAAGCGGCGGCTTAACGCAGAACATCCGCAGGGGAAGGCGGATTTTTAGGAGGATATTATGACGAATATTAATACAAAAAGCGCCACTGGTGCGCTGATCATTGGACATATGGCAGGCATGGTCGATATGGCCGCCCTGCCTGTCTGGGTCGGCACTTTGATATCAGGGTTTGGCTTTCAGCCCGCCCAAGCGGGGGGCTTGGCGACATTGTTCTTGATCGGTGTTGTCGTTGCGACAATCGTATTGGCACCGTTCTTTCATAAAATGTCAGGCCGTTGGTTGATGCCTTTGGGCTTTTTGATTAGTAGTCTTGCGTTTTACAGCATGACCAAGATGTCGGGTTTCTCGAGCTATGCAATCGCGCATCTGATTGCGGGGCTTAGCACGGGCATGGCTCTGTCGGTCACCCATGGCAGTATGGGGCGGACAATGAACCCGCACCGTATCTTTGCATATGGTAGTTTCGGGCTTGGCATTATTGCGATTGTCTTTTTAGGTGGTGCGCCCGTTCTGATCGCGAAAAGCGGGCCACAAATGTTGTTCACAGTTTTTGCCGCGATTATGCTGTTTGCCGCAATCGTAGGGGCGTTTTTCTTTCCGCGTGTGTCGCTGGCAGATGATGGCGCGCAAAAACCCAAAGGCTTTAGCAAACAAGTATGGTTCATAATCTTCGCAATCATGTGCATGTCTTTCATCCACGCAATGTCATTTAGCTTTGTTGAGCGTGTTGGCAGTGATAGTGGTTTCAGCTTTGAGCAAATCCAAGGCGTTCTGGTTGCCACAGGTTTTGTTGGCTTGCTGCCTTCTTTGATCGCTGCCTTTATGGAAAAACGTCTGTCACCTAGCAAAGTCGGTATTGTGGGCGGTCTGGCACAGTTGAGTGTTGCCTATATTGTGATGCAGCAATTTAACTTTCCAATCTACGCCCTTGGCGTGATCATGTTGCCGTTCGTGATGATCTTTACACATACATTTGTATTTGGGCATTTGGCCAAGATTGAGCCAACAGGCCGCGCGGTTGCCGCGACCCCTGCGATGATCATGACAGGCTCTGCTATTGCGCCGCTTTTGGGCGGCATCTTAGTCCAGAACTTTGGCTATACAGGGCTAGGCTTTATGGCGATAGCTGTTGGTCTGATCGGTATGATCTTATTCAACTTGTCGCGCAAAGCGGCCTGATAAACAACGGCTGGCAAGCTTTGTGTTTGCCAGCGTATCTAGGGATAGGAAAAACCATGACATTACAAAACCAACAAATTGTTCTGGCGTCACGCCCTGGGTCCAAAGGCCCCGAAGCCAGTAACTTTACGTCAGTCCAATCCCCTATGCCTGCAATCGAGCAAGGACAGGTTTTGTTGCAAACCCATTACCTGTCGCTCGATCCCTACATGCGTGCACGGATGTATGAGGGCGATAATTACGCAGGAAATGTTGCTTTGGGCGACCCGATGGTTGGGCAAACCGTTAGCCGTGTCATTGAAAGCCAGAACCCTGATTTCGAAACGGATGATTGGGTTCTAAGCGCCCATGGCTGGCAAAAATATTTCATCAGTGATGGGGCAGCGTTAAGGAAAATTGATCCTGATATTGCCCCTGTTACAACCGCACTGGGGGTGCTGGGTTTGCCTGGGCATACTGGATACGGCGGCCTGCTACGTTACGGGCAACCACAGCGTGGTGAAACGGTTCTGGTCTCTGCGGCCTCAGGTGCTGTTGGGTCTGTCGTGGCGCAGGTTGCCCGCCTGAAAGGATGCCGTGTTGTCGGGATCGCAGGAGGTGCCAAAAAATGTGCATATATCAAAGATGAATTTGGCGTTGATGCGGCGGTAGATCACCGAAGTGCTACATTGGCGCAGGATTTAAAACAAGCCTGCCCCGACGGGATCGATATCTATTTTGATAACGTCGGCGGCCCTATTTTCCCCGCAACAATGCCCCTGTTTAACAACCAAGCGCGTATTGTTGTCTGCGGCACCATTGCGGTGGATCGCAATCAAGCGCCGCAGGTTGGCGTTGACCATTTGCAAGAACTTATGTCGTTGGTTTTAATCAAACAATTAACCGTTCGGGGATTTATATTTCCCAACGTGCTCGATATGGTGGATGACTTTCGATCAGATGTATCTGGCTGGATCAAAAGCGGTGATTTACGCTACCGTGAACATATCATCGACGGGCTGGACAATGCCCCCCAAGCCTTCTTGGGRCTGTTYACAGGGGCGAATTTTGGTAAACTTCTYGTGCGTGTATAATCCCGTRCRACTATTCACCAAGGGCGATGCCTTCACGACGCGGATCAGCACCACCTTCCAAATGGTTCCCTATAGAAATCGCCTGTAAACCTGAATTTAAGTCGCGGAATTCCACCTCAAACCCAAGGGTTTTAAGGGCGGGTATAAGTGTCCCTGCAGCGGTATCTTTTTCTACATCATAGATRCCAAAACGGTTCACCAGATGCGGCATGGCGACGGCCTGTTGTACATTCATCCCCCAATCCAAATGGGCAATAATCGCTTGGGCGACATAGCCGATAATACGACTGCCACCAGGGCTGCCAATCACAAGGATGGGTGATCCGTCTCGCATCACAATTGTCGGTGACATAGAGGATCGCGGGCGTTTGCCAGGCTCGATCCTATTGGCGATAGGAATGCCGYTTGAATGGCTGCGAAAGCTGAAATCTGTCAGTTCATTATTCAACAAAAAMCCATGCACAAATAACCGACTGCCAAAGCTGTTTTCAATCGTGGTGGTCATTGAAAGCGCATTGCCATAGCTGTCCACGATTGAAATATGGCTTGTTGAGGGGAACTCAATGGATTGGTCATCCGCCCAAAGCAGGGCGTGATCCCATGWYGGWKCRCCWGCTTTAACAGCGCTGAGTGCTTTGTCGGTATCCTTAATCAAACCCGCACGGCGCTTAAGGTAAGCGGGATCAACCAATCCTTTTGTCGGCATTGGTACAAAGTTACTATCGGCGACATAGCGGTCGCGATCTGCAAATGCGAGACGGGACGCATCCCCGATGATACGCCAGCTCTCAATGTTATCAGCACCAAGGTTTGCGAGGTCGAACTGGCTGGCGATGCCAAGGATTTGCCCAACGCTCAACGCGCCAGATGACGGCGGACCCATGCCACAAACATC
>NVSA01000016.1 GCA_002401045.1 Paracoccaceae bacterium | reverse complement strand
CATCAAACGGTGTACGGTTTGTGCCAGCGATTTTGATGTATTTCGAGCTTGCGGATGTGGAAACTTATCCATAAAAGCAACAGCGGAGACGTGGCCGAGTGGTCGAAGGCGCTCCCCTGCTAAGGGAGTAGACGGGTTGAACTGTCTCGAGGGTTCGAATCCCTTCGTCTCCGCCATTACCCTTTTTGTTCAGTAGTATTAACCCCACTAAGGGGCTGTTTTTATTGATTGTTTTAGAAATGACCACCGTGTTGGTAAGGTTTAGCTGTGTGCAACGTCTCTTTTGTAGAAGCTTAGAAACAACACATCAGAAACCCCATCGAACTTTGGTTGAACTTCTGCGGTAATATTATGAGATAGCTTTTCAGTATTGATCGATACGCCGCGTAAAGCGCGACCATCGGCTGATAGTTTAAGCTCTGCAAAGATGGCGTCACGTAAGCGGGCACCATTTTCGCCTAAGTTATAATATTCTGCATGTGCTAAATCCGTAACCGTTACGCCCAAGCTTGTTACGATATAGGTAACACTGTGGGCCTTGTAGACTGGGATGATCATTTGACCCAGTCTTACAACAATTGGTTTGTTATCCTCTGCATGAGAATCGTCGCTGGCATGTTCATTACTGTCAGTTGTGTGGTCCGAATTTTCAGGGGTTTCATCTGCATGGGCAGGGTCCGCGGCGGTGCTGGCATCTTCATGTGAAGGCTTGCCGAGGAATTCACCAGCGCCGTAGCCCAAGGCTAAGCAAAGAACGGGTAGTATCACTAAAAGGCTTACTATTTTTTTCATCGGACCATAACCATTGCGTTTGATTTGCAACAGTTATGGCTGTTAAATAAGGTTTAATTTATACGGCAATAAGGCATTAATAAGCTTTAATAAGGCAAGATAATGTCCGCAATTGTGCCGCCATAGTTGGTTCTTTGGGTGCGTGAAAGCTGCCCGCGACCGCCATAATTAATCCGTGCTTCTGCAATTTTATCGTAGGCAATCGTATTATTCATATCAATATCTTGCGGTCTGATAATCCCCGCAATGCGTAGCTCACGCAGTTCATTGTTAACTTTTACTTCTTGGCGTCCCGCAATCACCAGACTGCCATTTGGCAACTCTTGGATCACCATAGCGGCAATTTTAAGCGTAATGCTTTCATCGCGTTGAATTGAACCACTGCCATTGGTTGAGGTTGTTGAGGAAAGATCTGCAAGATCCCCCGTTGGAACTTCTTCTGTTGAAATGCCAGGTAAAATCTCGTCTATTTTGGTCTCATAGCCAAAGAGCGTTGGCTTGTTGATTGTACTGGCACCGCCACGTTTTGTATTTGAGGCATTACTAAAGCTTGCCTTGTCGTTTATCTCAATATTGACGGTTAAAATATCGCCAATCGTTGTGGCCCGCTGATCTGCGAAAAATCCTGACGTACCTTGATCCCACAAAGAAGCGGCTTCGGCACGGTAGGGTGCGCGTATGGGTTTTGGCGGAGGCATTGGAACCTGCACATGGATTTCATTGCTATCTATTTTTAGGTCAGACATCTGTGGGTCGCGGTCTTTAAAGGTTTGGGTACTGCACCCAGTTCCTAAAATTGCAATTACAGTCAGCATGGGCGCATTCAGGCTTTGTTTTGTCATCGAATAATTTCTACCAATCCGTCATTGGTCGCAATACCCAGCACGGTTTTGTTGCCGATAAGGTTTACGATTTTAATTTCTTGTCCACGGTAAGCATCTGAAAGGGCGCGACCTGGGGCGCTTACTCTCAGTTTACCGTCAATATATTGAATTTCTACGATATCCCCCCGATCAATGATGCGTTGATGCATAATTGATTGCGTCATGATGGGGCGGCCTTTTGTCAGCAGGCGGCGAACCTGTTTGCCAATAACATCCTTAGCTGTTGTCACTGCATAAGCCCCAACACGTGAATAGGGCAGGCGCTGGATCATGATGTCTTGTTCGGAAATAATGGCGTCTGGCAGCATACGACGAACAGGGACAGGGACTTGTACGGTCAGAACGGCCAAGCCCCCAACACGCCGCACGATGCCGTCTTGGGGGATAACATTTGCGATGAATTGACTGGTATTTGTATCCATCCAGAATGCAGAGACCAGCACGGCTTCTTGTATTGTGGCTGTTTGAAATATGATGTTGAAATCCCCTGAATCGGGCAGGGTGGCACCATAGGTCTCGGCGGCTTTTTCACGGATCAAGACATCAAGGTTTTCCGCATTTGCTACGGCGGTGAAAAGCAAGGATGCCAAACATATATTTAGTAAGAATGTTTTCATGTTACTTGATCTGGTTGGCCGTTGACATCATTTGGTCGGCTGTTTCAATGGTTTTAGAGTTCATCTCATAGGCGCGTTGTGCTGATATCAGAGCCGTTATTTCCTGAATGATATTCACATTTGAGTTTTCTAGAAAACCCTGTCTAATAATCCCGATGCCTGGGTCGCCAGGGCTTGCTTGAATGGGATCCCCCGATGCGGCCGTTGCTTGTAGCAAGTTGTCGCCCAATGCTTTCATGCCTGCATTGTTGGTAAAGGTTGTCAGGCTAATCTGGCCTAATTCCACGGGGTTCGGATCATTTTCAACATAGGCCGATACGATGCCTTGCTCGCTGACTTCGACTTTTACTGTATTGTCTGGGATTGTAATCCCAGGAACCAGTTCATAGCCTTGAAGGTTTACGATGGTTCCTTCTGCAGAAAGCTGAAACGACCCGTCACGCGAATAGGCCAGACCGCCATCGGGCAGGCTGATCGTAAAATAACCTTGTCCATCTATCGCCATATCAAGCTGGTTTTCAGTGGATAATAAGCCGCCTTGCGTGTTCAGTCGCACTGTTCCTGCTGTTTGAACCCCTAAGCCGACATCGACACCTGTTGGGCGTGATGTTCCTTGGTCTGATGTGATTGCCCCTTCACGTTTGACCGTCTCATAGATCAAATCCTGAAAAGCGGCGCGGCTGCTTTTAAAACCTGTGGTATTGGCGTTTGCAATATTATTAGAAATAACATCCACATTCATTTGCTGGGCCAGCATTCCCGTTGCAGCAATTCCAAGAGCTTTCATGTTGTCTTCCTTATATATGAGCCAAGCTACACTGGCTGCCCAATTTTTTGTAAAGTCTTACGGCGCAAATCATCTTCGCCATCCATAAGTTTGTTGGATCGCTCGTAGGCGCGCTGCATGCTTATCAGCCGTGTCATTTCAAGAACCGGTTGAACATTGCTACCTTCAATGGCGCCTTGTAAAACTTTTGTTGATGGATCAATAATTGCCTCGGCTTCGCCATTTCCAGGCGGTGTGAATCTTCCCGCGCCAATGCGCTCAAAAGATTGAAGATCTGGCAATGTGAAAACCCCGATCTTGGCAATGGTTCCATTGCCTTCGGCCGAGATTGTGCCATCTTTTGAGATCGTGGCAATATTGGCTGTATCTGGTGGAAATGTAATATCCCCGCCGCCATCATCCAAAACATGGTCACCATTAAGGGTTACAAGGTTTCCTTGAGTATCAACGCTGAAACGGCCGTCCCGACCATATACAACTTGACCCTCCAGTGTTCGGTAGGAAAACCAACCTTCGCCCTGCAAGGCCACATCAAGCGTGTTGCCAGTGTAGGTAACGGCACCTTGCTTTTCATCTACAAAAGACGCTTTGCTGACGACAAATTCGGTTTGGTTATCGCCTTTTCCCATCAGAAAAGTATCAAACGTCAGTCTTTCACCTTTAAAGCCAGCAGTATTGGCATTCGCAATATTATTCGCCGTCATATCCAGCTCACGGGCAAGAACAGAGTTCAAAGATAGCGATACAAAAGTGGAATTACTCATGACGTTCTTTCCGCGTTGCAAAAATATATACGAATAGTTTATTATATTCTTGCATATTTATCCTTTAATTTTAGAATAAAGCAAGTATAAATTCAAAATAACATGAATAGGTGTTCTTTGACCTCTTATAGTTTCATATTTTTRACCATTCTGTCTTGGAGTGTTGTCCAGCCCAATTCTTTGGTGGCTGAAGCTATTTCGCATGAGGCGGAYCATCSTGCGGTTGTCGTGCAGGCTGAGAAATCTAAAGAGGTCACGGCGATTGTCGATGACCCACAACCGTCTGGTATTACTCTGCCATCTGACTTGGATTTTTCAAAAGTTACCCATGCAGGGTTTTTAGAGACATTTCAGGCCTTAGTTGGGGGGGTGCATGAAGACAATGGCGGGCTATCTTCATCGCAAGACACCACYARYGCGCTACTTGGTTTGGCTGAGYTTTATCTAGCACATGCAATGATCTCAGAAGGTCAGTCAATTATCGCCGGGCTTGAAGACGCAGTAATATCTCAAGAASAAACCGCACGTATGGCGGCGCTTTCCATTGCGTTGAATATCTTTGATCCTTGGGGCATGGTTGTGTCGGAAGCCGATGTATTGCTACTAGAAGGTGCAGATAATTGGCCCAGGCAGGCTCTGTTTCGATCCCTTTATCATATGAAAAAGGATGAGCTGGAAAAAGCCCGTCCCTTTTTCGGGGGCGTTTCCGCAGATATTTTAACCTTACCAGAGCCGATCAAGGAAATGGTACTGCCTGATCTTCTGAGCGCTGCCATTGATCTGGAAGACTGGGAAGTAGCGCGCTCGCTTGCTGGAATGTTTCTGGAAAACCCGAATTTAAAGGACGGTAGTGCCTATCCGTATCTTTTGGGGCGTACTGCTGAAAACGGGCATGATTACCTCGTTGCCTTTGACTATTTTGTAAAAGCCGCAGAGGGATTGGATCGTTGGGCGCAGCTTGCTAGGCTATCTTTAGTGAAGATGGGGATGGCCACGAAAACCCTGACCCCACAAGACGCACGCACGCTGTTGAACCAAATCCGTTTTGCGTGGCGCGGCGATGCAATCGCGTTTGAGGTGATGGGTCTTTTAGTCCAAGTTGAATTGTCTCTTCATGATATACCCGCAGCGCTAGAGGTGCTTGGTGAAATCATCTACATCAATGACGATATGGATATGGTTAAAAGTGCAAAAGAGCGGTCAAATTTATTACTGACATCATATTACAAAGAGGGGGTGTCGGGTGAAATACCACTAACCAAATTCATGAATGGTCATAAGCGGATTACGCATGATTATAGATTCCAAGAAGGCTTTGACCTTTTTTCTGAAAGCTTTGCGGATCGGTTTTTAGCTATTGGTGCTTCTAATGAAGCCGCGTTTGAGTATGAAACAACTTATAATTATCTTYCAGTCGCGCAGGATTTAGGGCTATTTGATGTACCTTCAGAGCGACTGGATCAACTGCGTCTTAAGCAGGTMGCGGCGCTTTTACGCGGTGGGCAATATGATCTTGCCGAGCCTATTTTAGCTCTTGGTGCACAAAGTACTGATCTGGATATATTGGATCAATTTGTATTGTTGAAAGCTAAATCCTTTGCTTTGACGGGTAAGTTGCAATCTGTKKWTGRTNSKMASGTGANRMAAACCACCCATCGATTATTTACGGATCAAGGCGAACGCTTATTTTTCAATGGCAGATTGGAAAAATGCAGCAAAGACCTACCATATTATATGGAACCGTATGGGAAATGARCTTTTGTTCACGGATACATTAAATTTGTTTATTGCAGCCTATMGGAACAATGACAGCGCGTTAACGGTTAAGCTGGCAAAGGCTTTTCCGAACTTAACAAACATACCTCAATGGCAGCAAATTGCAGATTGGATGGTTGAGAAGCGAGACGTAGTGGAYGTTTTRCAAAAAGATGCAATTGCCGCNNAYWKKWWAAATNGNCAKMRMKGGTTTTGGATGTGATGAAAAGCATTAATGCGCCTTCACAATAACAATTAATTATTTTTTTACGCGAATTTGCAAAACGTTAACAAAACTTAAACATCTACTGCCCATCTAACATTGCAAGACATATATAAAATAAAAAGGACGTAAAACATGAGCATATCCAATGCAATGCAGACAGGCGTTAGTGGGYTACTTGCTAACTCTGCTGCAATCAGCAACGTTTCTGATAATATCGCAAATGCGAATACAGTTGGCTACCGCCGTAGTTTTTCTCAGATGGTAACATCTACCTCTGGAAACTTTGGAAGCGCTTCAAGCAACAGTGTGCGGGCTGTCGGGGTTCTGGATATGTCCGAAGGTTCGGATCTTAATAATACTGGATCGGCGACAGACTTAGCTATTTCTGGCCAGGGTTTCTTTGTTGTGTCAAGGATCCCAAATGACCCGAATGTTGGTAATTATGTTCTRACCCGCGCGGGATCTYTCTTACCTGACGCAGAGGGTAATTTGGTTAATGCCGCAGGATATTATCTCGCAGGCTATGCTTATGGCGAAGATGGTTCTTTGGGGTCTATTGACCAAAACAGCTTTGCAGATTTAACCACTGTAAATGTTAACACGGGGCTGTCGACTGGTGCCGCAAGTTCAGAAATGTCTATTTCGGGGAATTTGCCATCGCARGAAACCGGCGTCGCAATCCCTGGTGATCCATTCACGTCCTCGGCTGAGTTTTTCTCACCGCTTGGGGAAGCGGATAGATTGCAGTTTTCTTGGCAGCCTACCAGCACAGCGAACCAGTGGTCCCTTACGTTTTCAGATTCGTCAGGTAACGCATATGGCAATGTTACGGTTGATTTTAATGACAGTGGTACGAATGCGGGATCGCCATCCCTATATTCTGGGGCTACGAGCACAGCAATCGCCCCTGCRGGCTTTTCCTTTGATGTATCAACTGGAGTTGTCACACTTATAATTGACAACGGCACGAGCCCTCAAACGATTAGYCTCRATATTGGTGCCCCTAATACCTTTGACGGGATGACACAGTTTGCAGGCGATTATACRTCCTTGGATGTKAATACAAATGGTTCAGCGTCAGGCAATTTATTGGGGACTGAAATTGATGAGAACGGAAATATCTTTGGCGTATATGACAATGGTAACCGTGAACCGCTTTTCAACATACCTTTGGCTAATGTGACTAATCCAGTGGGACTTTCTGCTGGTGATGGCAATATTTTTGAACTGACCAGATCATCAGGTACAGCCCAGCTGGGTGCCGCAGGAACGGGGTCTGTTGGAAGTATCACAGCGGGCGTTTTRGAGAGCTCTAATGTAGAGATCGCTCAAGAACTGACCGATCTGATACGTATTCAACGGGCCTATTCATCCAACGCTAAAATCATCACAACCGTGGATGAGATGCTGGATGAAACCACACGTCTRAAGCGTTAATATAAAAAATAAGGAGTWSWWKYKWSKKKMTTYCWWKYKCGTTCAATAACAGTATCAGTGGCTTGGCGGCGACGACAAGATGGTCTGAGCTGACGGCTGGAAATATCGCAAACGCTAGTAACGAAGGTTACGTGCGCAGAGACTTAACCGTTGCAAGTTCTGGTACAGGAGGGATCTTTGTTACAGGTATCAGCCGCGAGGTGGATAGTAACCTGGATCGTATGTACAGACTAGAAGTTGCAGGTGTGGCGCGGCAAGAAATAATTGTTAATGAATTAGATAATTATTCGTTTCAATTGGGCGACCCAAGCGACACGCTTTCAATGTCTGGACAGCTGTCAGAATTATATTCTGGCTTTGGTCTTTTAAGTAATTCGCCTGGGGATGTTTCATTACAAAACAGTGTTCTGACATCGGCGAATGGTCTGGTTAGTAGTTTGAACGACGCATCTAATACTTTGGCGTCAACTGTAACCAACGTTTCTGTTGGGATTAGAAACGATGTAAATACTGCAAATGATTTGTTGGATGACATCGCAAACTTGAATGCACAAATCGTGCTGGAAAGTGCCCCTACTGCGCGTCGTGCAATTTTAGAAGATGAACGGGCAATCCAAATTGATGCCCTTGCCCAGTTGATGAACGTCAATGTGTCACAAGACGCTGATGGTAATCTGAATATTTCGACAGGGGGCGGAACCCAGCTGGTTGATGGCAATGTCGCTTTTGAAGTTGTGTATGATATAGGTCTAAAAGAGCTTAGCGTTGGGGGCATTAATATTACACCAGGCCAGTCTGGTGCGCGTGGGTTTAGCGAAGGCCAGCTTGCGGGACGGTTTGAACTTTTGAATGATGTGCTGCCTCAGATGCAATTACAGCTGGATGAGTTCGCACGCGCCTTAGTTCAAGGCTTTGAAGCGGCGGATGCATCTTTGGTGTCAGGGCAGGCAGGGTTGTTTACCGACTTAGGTGCCGCTTATGACCCACTACAACTTGAAGGACTGGCTGGGCGGTTATCGGTTAATACGGCTGTCGATCCAGCAGAGGGCGGCGCGCTTTGGCGTTTGCGCGATGGGATTGGCGCGGTTACCCAAGGCCCTGCCAGTGACAGTACCCAGACAATCGTTTTCTTGACAATATTTGAAACAGCGCAAAGTTTTGACACCCAAGCAGGGCAGGGCAGTACCGCAGAATTGATGAACTATGTGTCGGGAATGGTTTCAGATCAGAAACTTGTTCAGGTCGCGGCCGAGGAACAGTTGAGCGAATTGGCTGGTAAGGCAGAGGCCGTGCAAGCTGCACGCCAAAGCGTTCAAGGGGTGAACTTAGATACAGAACTTCAAAAGCTGACCCTAATTGAGCAAAGTTTTGCGGCAAATGCACAAGTCCTACAATCTTTAACACAGATGATAGATTCTTTGTTAGCCGCAGTATGAGGAAATATTTAAAATGATCGGAACATTACGCGCCAGTGCGACCTATAATTTGCTGACAGCTCGACGTAGCGATATTGAAAATGTCCAAAGCCAATTGAACCAAGCCTCTTTGGAGGTTGCAACAGGCTTGAAGGCCGATGTTTATAAGTCGCTTGGTTATGGTGCTTCTGARGTGCTTTCTTTGCGCGCACAGGTTGATCGCAATGATAGTTACATTATGTCTAATAATCTTTTGGCCAGTAAGTTAGATGTTGCGGCTATAACTTTGACCGATATTAGGAGCACCGTTCAGGCCTTTCTGGATATCGCGATTGTAAATTTGGGGACGCCTACAGCCAGCGCAAGTGATTNACAAGCCGCTGCATTAGCCGCGCTAGAACAAATAACCGCGCAAATAAATGGGACATATCAAAGCAGCGCATTGTTTGCGGGTATCGACAGTAATCAAGTCCCCTTGCAGAAATGGGATGACGTCAACGCAACGACAGGATTGTCCCCAAGTGATGTGCTGGCAAGTGTGGTTGGGGGCGGGATTACCAATCTGGCAGATGCGACGTCAAAGCTAGATGCGATCGTAGATATATATGCCAGTGCTGATCTCGCATTACCAAACCGTAATTTTGAAGCTACATTTTATAATGGTTCCCCCCTTCTAGATACGGGCGGSCTAGAYACGCCCCGGCTGCAAGCGCAGATAGATAAGAACACAACATTATCTTATGGGATCCAGGCCAATGATGCAGCCTTTACCGATGTTTTGCGCGGGTTAGCGATGATTGCGGCAACGGATGTTAGCACGATTGCKGATGGCGATGCTTATGACGCATGGATGGGCAGTGCCGTAAATGCGTTAAGCAACGGGGTTAATGGCTTGATTAAGGTTGAGGCGGACTTAGGGACGCAACAACAACAACTTGCCGAAAGAATAACAGCTCAAGAAAATATGGCTGATATATTCAATGCACGGGTGAACGCGTTGGAGGGTGTTGATTTATTCGAAGCTTCTAACCGTGTGCTGCAATTGGAAAACCAGCTTCAGGCAACCTATACGATGACGGCACGTCTCGCACGGTTAACCTTTTTGGATTTCATCTGAAGCCTGCTCGATTTGCTGAAGCTTCAGGCGTCTATTTTGCGTCCAGCGCCATAAGATGGTTTCTTCTATTTCGGCATTCTCACGGGCGTCTTGCGCACGGCGCCGCTCTGCACTAAGCGACGTATGTATGATGTCGAAGGTTTTATATTGCTGAAACTTCTCACTTACTTTGTTTTCCATAGCGGTGATTTCAGGTTTTAGCTGAACCATATTTTCTGCGATTGATTTAATTTCAGCTTTTGCCGCTGGCACAAACTGCTTCATATAAGGTGTGAAATTAGCATCATAGGACGGRGTTTTAAAGCTGATACCATCCGCGAGTTCTTGGCGTTGTTGTTCAAGCTGAACCATACGGTGGCGCAATTCACCTAGATGCCGCGCGTCTTTTTCCATTTCGTATTTCTTAAGGCGCTTTAACAATGCGATCGCAGAGAGACGGCGGGGGTCCATGTTAGTGGCCTGTCTTTTTAACTTCGGCGGGCTCTTCGATTTTTTCTGGCTCSACGCCCATAAGAACCATCAGTTCTTTGCGCATGCGACCCATAATTTCAGTCGGCAAAGGATTGCGTGCCGTCGGGCTGGTAACTTTGAATATTGTCACCATTTCATCGCCCTCGGCAGTTTCTTCTTCTTTAGGAGGGGCACCAGACGACAAAGCAAAACCTGCAGGTAATAAAAAGGAGGCGGTTAAAAGCACCCTGAGAACACTGCCATTCATGCGTAAGATCATGCCGCAGCTGCCAGTTCCTTTTGTGCCTCTTCAACTTCATAAAAATTGGGCTGCATACTCGTAGGAATGTTGGCGCGCCCCATCTCAACACAAATACTGGGGGGATAGTCAGCGACCATCGCGACAAATATATCGCGGATGATTGTGTAAAAAACACCGTCTTCATCAACAATTTGGCCCAAGCGCCCAGCAATTGGCGCGACCATACAATAAGCAAGAAACACACCCAAGAATGTTCCGACAAGCGCGCCCCCGATCATGCCGCCTAGAATTTCTGGCGGTTGATCGATCGAGCCCATAGTTTTGATAACCCCCAAAACCGCCGCAACAATTCCGATCGCAGGTAAGCCGTCTGCCATAACAGTTAAAGCGCCAACGGGGCCCATTGCTTCATGATGGTGCTTTTTGATTTTGCGGTTAATGACATCTTCGGTCTCGTATTTGTCATCGAATTGCATCGCCAGCATACGAAAGCTGTCGGTAATCAATTCTGGGGCAAAGTGATCCGCCAAGATTTTAGGATAACGTTGGAAAATACTACTTTCTTTTGGATTTTCGATATGGTCATCCAGCCCCAAAATACCATCGGTTTTATAAACCTTGGTCAACTCGTACATAAGGCTAAGCAAATCCCCATAATCGTCAGTTTTCCATTTTGCGCCTTTAATCACAGTCAAAATGCCTTTGCCCGAACCCTTAACAATAGCAAAGGAATTCGCGACAACGAGTGAGCCAATTGAGGCACCACCGATCATCATGCCCTCATAGGGTAGGGCGTGCAACACCACGGCCATGCTGCCACCAGATAGAACAAACCCACCAAACACCAAGCCAAACACCATTAAAAGCCCAATTACAAAGTTCATAAGTGTTCATCCTTTAGGAATTGGAAAAATTGGTTATATTATTTATTAATTAGTGTAAGTATAATTGACAATTAGCCAAAGGTAAATAAGAATAGAGTAATATTTATTCTTACTTAAATGGGACTAATCATGAATAGCCTGAAAGCTTTTGTATATTTTGCAGAGTATGACGTTGTAAAAGAGATGATGCCCGACTGGCCTTCTGAAATGAGATTGGCCATAGGCTTGCACGCGACTGGAAAATGCGAGCTAATTGTATTTCATCACCACGAAGCCAGTCTCATAATTAAAAGAATAAGCCGTATTCTAAACCTTCCTGTTGGCCACTTCGGTGTTGTGCCTGAACGACAAGGCTACCCTACAAAAGTCATACGGTTTTCTGATCAACAATTGCTGATGAAGTTAATCACAGCAAAAGACGATTTATGTGAAACAGCTTCGGACTACGCCATTAATTATCGGTTTGCTGTAGAAGAGGGATTAGACCCGCTTTATTTTACCAGCCTTGTGGATAAAGGCAAAAAACCTGTCCAGGTAAAAAAATCACAAGACAAGGCTGTGGTTGTGCCGTTTACATCTCGGCGTACTCAAGTAAGCGTAGCTAGGGGTGCGGCTACAAAAGATATTTATTATGAAGGCCGTTTTGCTGAATTGGCGCTTATTGAAAAGCGTGGAAAATATATCCGTGTAACGCTTAACCCAGATTGTATAACGCCAGATACACCGACCCTAAAAGCGATAAAGGTCGGGCAAAGGGATGAGCAGGGCCAGCTTATTCTTGAGCGCTCCTTGCTTGGGGCGTGGACGCGCGGGAGTTCTGCCATCATTGAAATTCGGATGGAAAAACTATCTAGTAAACTGTCGTCTGGTTATTTTGAACAGCCTTATACTGAAGCTGTAATAATTGTCCCTAACGGTATTTTTGTAACCTACAATTTTAAAATTGAATGCGATGACGAGGCTATCAAACCTATAGAATCTACCCGTTATCCTTTCCACAAAAATGCCATGCGGGGATTAACATTTTCGGATACCCAGAAAATGTACAAATGAAGTGTGCCATCATAACATCGGTTGGCCCTGGGCATGAACAATTGTTGGAAGATAGTTGTCGACCATCCGTGACGGCCGCGACAGCTTATAGTGCAGGGCCCTTTCGGGAGGTTCGCCATATTGTCATGGATGATACCAAGGGTCTTTATGGTCGCTCAAAGCGCCGAAATGAAGCGATCCAGCAAGCGGTTGAWGCAGGCTATGAATGGTTRTTTTTCCTCGATGCGGACGATGTGATAACGCCGAATGCATTTGAGCGTTTTGGGTCTTGTTTAGAAGCGGAACCYGAYTTKGATGCGGTCTGGGGCTTGATCTGTGAATTTGATGGCGATGAAGAACCTCAGTTGCGTCCGAACCAAGTGGAAAACCTCAATAGCCGCGAAGAATTTTTAGCRATAGAGCCGTTTCTGTCGATACAAATCGGGGCTTTTATGCGCACGAAATGCGTTGYCCGTTTTGGCTTTGATGAGGCCATGGACACAGGCGAAGATTTTAAACTTTATTATCAATTATGGCAAAACTATCGCTGCGCTAAGCGCCCTGAAATATTTTTCATTAACGGCAGGGGGGCGCATAGTACGGGGCCGCGTTCTGCCACAGGTGAAGATTGGCGCATCAGCGTGTCGGGGCAGTGGGCCGAGCAATTGGARAACAGCCCGATCTGGGCAACTGTGAGCTCATCAGGGTCAGATGTGAAAATGCGGATCAACAATCCAAATGATCTCATCCAACGCGCGCATCTAAACGGGCAGTTTTTTGAGGCGGATTCTTTGGACAAATTGCACGCTTTGGTTAAGAAYCCTGCGCCACGTATTCTTGAAGTTGGTGCGAACATTGGAAACCATGTGGTTTGGTATGCTGAAAATCTGAATGCAGCCCAGATYTAYCCTGTAGAGCCAAACCCTGCTGCCTTAGAAATTTTACGCGAAAATATTTCGGYCAATAAGCTTGATCATCGCATTGATACGCGTGGGATGGGGCTTGGCGCAGGCAAAAGCTTTGGTCGGTTCAGAGTGGAAACGGATGATGCCAATAATCTAGGTGCTACTCGACTGGTGGAAGACGATACYGGCGAAATTGAAACGCAAACACTTGATATGCTTATGGGTGACGATGTRGTKGATTTCATCAAGATTGAYGCCGAAGGAATGGAGCTTGATGTGCTKGAAGGTGCCGCCAGCCTGATCGCGCGYGATAAGCCTGTGATCTGGGTTGAAGTGTTGCGTCAAAAYCAAATGGCGTTTGCCCAAAATTGGTGCCGAACTGCTGGTTACCAGATWGTCGACAGCACGGCTTATGTGAACACAATAGATTATTTTGCAGTACCGAGGGATTGATATGCAAACAATGAACYTATCGCGCACCGAGCGCCGYCGTCGCTTTGCAAAAACCGCTAAACTTTATGGYATAAAAGGYGAAAACGGGCTTACCGTTCATCACGCTTATCAAGCCTTGTTTGACAAGGATTTAGAAAAAACGATGGCACTGATTGTGCCAATTTCACGGAGTGAGCCAAAGAATAAGCATCCTTGGATTATTCTGGSYGGMGCRGCATTGGAGCGAATTGAAGGCGCTACGGCAAAAGTATTTTTCGAACAAGCCCGCGCCRTTGCCCCCAAAGATCCCGTTATTYTAGGCGGGATTGCAAAGGCACATGTTTTGGAGGCGGAGGTGGAATCTGCTGTGCAAATGATGGAGAAAGCCTTTGCYGCTGGCAATAAAGACAAGGGACTGGTTGTTTTGTTTCTTGAATTAATGTCACGCATGGGTCGCAACCTGAAAGCTGTTGACGTTGTAAGCCCTGTGGTTGGCAAAGCAAATGATGCCGAGCTTTGTTTCAAGCTGGCGTCATTGCTGACGGATGCCGATGAAACCAATGCGGCCGTGCCTTGGTTCGAGCGCGCCTATCAATTAGACCCAACGCTGGAGGCGCACCAAATTGGCCGATTGCGCGGTCTGTTGTTTTCACGAAAATTTGAAGCCGTTGAAGCAGCCGCCCCTGCATTATTGGAAACGGTTGAAAACCGTGACGACGTGATGGTGGTATACTTGATGGCGTTGCGGTTGCTTGGTCGCTACGATGAAATTACGACGCTGGTTGATAGTTTTGAATTTACGGATCCGAAATCCTTTGCTTTGGCGCGGGGGCTCATGGCCAATGTTTATCAAGATCAGGGACAATGGGGACGTGTAGAGGCGGCTTATGTTGAGGCGATGCATATTGCTGGTGAGCCTGGTAAAATTGCAAAAGCATTAGGGGTCTACAAATATAGAGAGCATGATTTTGTGGATGGGTTTGCGTATTATTCAGACAGGTTTCCAGCCCAAAATCGTAAAACCATCCCAGTGGAAAATGCATCACCTGAAAACCTAGCTACGCTAGAGCGTATCTATCTTATGGGGGAGCAAGGTATTGGTGACCAACTTGCCTTGTTAAGCCTGCTACGGGCTGCGCCGATTGATTTGCAAAAGACGGAAGTGATTTTTATCAGCGATGCGCGGTTTGGACCTGTGTTGCAAGATAACCGTTTGAACATCAGCTTTATGCCGCAGGATCAGTTTTTTAATGAGCCAAGACAGTTGAAACCAAATGAGTTGGTTTATCTTGGTGACCTGACCCAATATCTTGGAACCAAGCCACTCTCGACTTTGAACGGGGCTTATCTAGAACCCAATGAAAAACGTCTGGCACATCTTAAAAGCAAATACCAAGCCAAGGCGAAGGGGCGCCCTATCATTGGCGTTGCTTGGAATAGTGCTAGTTTAATCGGGCATATGCGGTCGTTACCCCTGTTRGATTTGCTCGGCACGATTAAGCAAGATGCGCTTGTYATYAAYCTTCAATAYAATGCCAGCCGTGAAGAGATCAGAGCTGCACAAATTAAGCGTCCCGAYCTTGAAATCTTTGATGATCCAGAAGTGAATCAAATGGTCGATTTGAGCGGGTTTTCCGCACAAATTTCTGCTTTGRATCGTGTCGTGACAATTGATAATACCACGGCGCATTTTTGCGGGGCGCTGGGTCATAGCGATACCCATGTGTTCATTCCTTTGGGGTCTGAATGTATGTGGTATTGKGGACGTGAAGGACAGGTTGATCCATGGTATGGAAACCTTAACCTACACCGCCAGAGCCGTTTGCGTGATTGGGCCGGGGCAATCGAATCARTCGCAAGCTTTTGATTTTTAAAACTTAATTGTTTCCGCTGCCGTAACAATAGGAAAAATATAGCGCCTACTGTTTCGTATTTTTGGTCAAAAAACCACGTATTTGCGAATTTTATTGACTCCAACGTTGATATCTAAAACTACTATAAATGTAAGGTAACGAGTAATAGTTAGTAGGTTTAGAATGTATTTTGTTTTAATGCTGAGTACAGCACTTTTTTTCGTTGGGACATCTCTGATGATATTCGATTTGGCGAAGCGGAAAAAAAGATATGAAGATAAATGGCTGAACGATAATATATGGAAAGATGCGATTGAATGGGACGCTTATCAGGCGAAACATATGCCGCGTCATGTTAATCTGTSGCTATAATCCACCAAGCTTAGAATACCCCGATACATAAGAGTTTATTGTTGGGACAAATCGATGTGAATCTTGGCATCGCTTAATAGCTTATAAAGTTCCGCAAAAGAYTGATCCGCGTTCATGCTTTGATTTTTCCGCTGTGCCAGAAATTCTTCTGCAAGGTTGAAAAACTGAATGGCGGCATCGATTTTTGTATCGGTGCCAACTTTATACGCTCCGATGCGGATCAGCTCTTCCATATCATTATAAGTCGCCAAGGCGCTCCGCGCGGCTTGAAGCACGGTATATTCAGCATCTGAATGACAATCTGGGAGCATGCGTGAGAGGCTTTTTTGAATGTTCACGGCGGGATAGCGACCCTGTTCTGCAATGCGCCGATCCAGAACGATGTGACCATCTAAAATACCGCGTACGGCATCGGCAATAGGTTCATTCATATCATCGCCATCAACCAAAACCGTGAATAGCCCCGTAATATCACCTGCGCCTTTGGGCCCTGGCCCCGCGCGTTCCAAAAGTCTGGGCAGTTCGGAAAACACGGTTGGCGGGTAACCCTTGGTTGTCGGTGGTTCACCACCAGATAGGCCGATCTCACGTTGCGCCATTGCAAAGCGGGTCACACTATCGAGCAATAACAGAACCTGCTTGCCTTGATCGCGGAAGTATTCGGCAATTGTCATTGCCATCCAAGCAGCCTGTCGCCGCATGAGGGGGGGCTCATCCCCTGTGGATACAACCAGAACTGTTCTAGCCATGCCCTCTTCGCCTAGATCTTCTTGTATGAAGTCTTGAACTTCACGGCCCCGTTCGCCCACCAGACCTGCAACAATCACATCGGCCTCGCCGTTACGCGCAAACATTGCCATCAGTGTTGATTTACCAACGCCGGATCCAGCAAAAACACCCATTCTTTGCCCGCGGCAAAGAGGGATAAAAATATCCACTGTCTTAATGTTTGTTTCAAGTCGCGCTCCGACACGGCGCCGATCATAAGCCGAGATCGGAGATGCTTTCAGGGAATGCGGCTTGGTGCCTTCAAAAAGCGGTCCTTTATTATCAAGAGGCTGCCCCAGAGCATTCATAACGCGGCCAACCCATGATGCGTCAGGGCGTATCACGTTGCCTTGGGTGGTTAGTTCAACAGGATCGCCAACAGCAACCCCATCCCAAGTTCCAAAGGGTAAGACATGTGTGCCCAGAGCATCAACCCCGACAACTTCGCCAAGTATCGAATTTGACTGTCCGTGTATTATGCACCGTTGGCCAATACTCATCGCGCGCTCTAGGCCCGAAACGGTCAATGCCAGCCCTGTAACGGCTTTTACTTCTCCAACTATTTTTGTTGGATCAAGATTTCTTGCAAACATTGATAGTTCTAAAAACGGCTGATACATGTATTATCCTGTAGTAATTCTTATTTATTCATGTTAACCTTGTTTAACGTAAAATGAAACCATGTAAACTAAGGAATTTAACCATGGGTCTTGATTCAATATCCTTCTTCAAGAATGCATCCCAGCGRTTGCAATGGTTAGGTAATCGTCAAAAAGTGATCTCGGAGAATGTCGCCAACAGCGATACGCCGGGCTTTAAGGCGAAGGATGTTACTTCATTTGCTAAAATGCTGGAKGGTACGCAGAAGACCGGCATTTTGACGACAAATGCAAAGCACATTAACAGCTCGGTGCAGGCMCCTGGAGTGCAGRCTGTGGTTGATAAAGAGGCTTGGGCTGAAACTTTAAACGGCAATACGGTCGTTTTGGAGCAGCAGACTATTAAGGCGAACGAAGTTGGTGAAAACTATCAGCTTGCAGTGCAGCTGTACCGTAAGGGCCACGATCTTTTGACGATGGCCGTCACTGGTATCAGATAAACCCCCGCTTGGAGATGTGATAAATGAACCCTTTAAAATCCGTATTATCTATCGCCGCCAGCGGTATGCGWGCGCAAAGCGAGCGCCTTAAGATTATTTCTGAGAATGTAGCGAATGTGAATTCACTTGGTTCCAGTCCTGACGAAGATCCGTATCAGCGTAAAACGATTTCTTTCACTGAAATGGTAGATAGGGAATCTGGAGCATCATTGGTGAAGGTTAAAGARATTGGCCGCGATACAACCAAGTTTACGRAATTCTATGATCCCAGCCATCCCGCATCTAATGATGCAGGGTTTGTGAAAAATACCAATGTGAACGCTCTGATYGAGATGGCAAACATGCGCGAAGCCTCGCGTAGTTATGAGGCCAACCTGAACATGTTTGAAGCTGGGCGACGGATGCGCGCCCAAATTCTTGACCTGATAARATAGAAATGGTGCCCTTATGACAGCTCTTCCCCCGTTAATTTCGTCTAATGCCGTACAAGGTGCATACCGCAGTTCAAAAGCTATGGTTGCGGATGCAACCCAGAATATTGAAAAGACAGAAAGCAAAAGTTTTTCTGAAATACTGCAAACAGCAGCAGCTGAAGCAATTTCAAATGTGCATGAAACCGAGGCCGTTATGCAGGCTGGTTTGCAGGGTACTGTGAACACCCAGCAAATTGTTGAGGCGACGATGGCGCTTGAGTCCAGCGTCACGGTGGCGGTTTCTGTCCGTGATAAATTTGTTGCCGCGTATCAAGAAATTTTACGTATGCCCATTTAAAACGACCATTTAGCCCAGATAGCCGCTGAAGGATAAAATATAGATGGACGCTACCGGAATCTACACCATTTTTTCAGAGATGATTAAGGCCGTACTGTATGCGTCGGGGCCGATTTTGATATTGGCGGTATCCATAGGGCTTGCGATCGCTTTCTTTCAGGCTTTGACGCAGATCCAAGAAATGACTTTGACCTTCGTCCCCAAGATTATTGCAATTTTTGTCGGGCTGCTGGTTTGGACGCCTTTTATGTATAAAGTTTTGAAAAACCTCTCGGATCAAACGTTTGATCTCATTACGAATGGTGCATTGTAATTATGCACCGCTGTTTTGAAATTTTTGGATTGGGAATAATTATTTGGGCTTGCACATTTAGTGTGGCGTTGGCGGGGTGGGGCGGGTTCTACACCTCATCACGACCAGGCATTGCAAAACAGGCAGAGTTGGTTTTGCCGATACAAAGCATTTGTGTCCGTGAAATATTACTGGCGCAAGAGCGGTATAATATCCCTGACAATATTTTGCTGGGTATTGGGCTGCAAGAAGCGGGTACAAGAGTTAATAAGCAGCTGACCGTGTGGCCTTGGGCGATTAACGCAGAAGGCAAGGGGCGGCTACACAATACCAAAGCCAGTGCCATGGCTTGGGTCGCAAAACAATTACGCAACGGGATGCGGTCGATCGATATTGGCTGTATGCAAGTGAACCTGCGTTGGCATCCCAATGCGTTTGGTAGTCTGGTTGAGGGCTTTGATCCGAAAACAAATGTGGATTATGCCGCGCGCCTGTTAAAACGACATTACGCTGAAACGGGTAACTGGCGCATTGCGGCTGGAAGCTACCATTCAAAGACCCCAGAGAAACAGCAAATATATCTAAAGTCGTTGACGCGGAATGTGCGGGTGGCAAATGCCCAGATAAATCAGTTCAAGGTTCTTGCGGGGCTTAAGTCATTAACACATAAAGTTGCGCAAAATGCGCCCGTAGCTGTAGCCGAGACATCTAGCAAGCAAAGTCACTGGACGGCAACGCTAAGCCTTCAAGGTAATTCTGGTAATCGTTACCGCAGTATTTATAGCCAAACACCGCTGCAACCCATCCTACCGAGATATAATCACACACCTGATGGAGAGTTGAATGAGCTCGACTAACCCTAATCAAAGCGGCAGTGAACGATTGTTAGCCATAAGCCTATCTAACCGCGATGTTGGATTTGCACTTGGTGTGATGATGATYTTATCCATGCTGTTCATTCCTTTACCYTCTGTYGTATTGGATTTTGGTCTCGCAATTTCCCTATCGCTTTCCGCGTTGATCTTGATGGTTGCGTTGTGGATACCAAAGCCATTGGAGTTCAACAGCTTTCCAACATTGTTGTTGGTTATTACAATGCTTCGGCTGTCGTTGAACGTTGCTTCAACACGGTTAATCTTGAGTGAAGGACATACTGGAACGGGTGCCGCAGGCGGCGTGATTGAAGGTTTTTCACAGTTTATTGTCGCRGGAAATTTTGTCATTGGGATCGTGATATTTGCGATTCTTGTYATCATTAACTTCATCGTCATCACCAAAGGTTCAACGCGTATCGCCGAAGTGTCAGCGCGGTTTTCATTGGATGCTATGCCCGGYAARCAAATGGCGATTGATGCAGACCTCGGCGCTGGGATGATTGACGAAGTAGAGGCGCAACGTCGGCGTAAAGAGTTAGAAGATGAAAGTGGCTTTTTTGGCGCAATGGACGGTGCATCCAAATTTGTCCGTGGCGATGCAATTGCAGGGATCATCATCACTGCAATAAACGCGGTGGGGGGGATTTTAATCGGGACTGTTCAGCACGGATTAAGCATATCGGAAGCTGCAAATGTTTATACAGTTTTAACCATTGGTGATGGGCTTGTTAGTCAAATACCTGCCCTTATTGTTTCGCTTGCTGCGGGTCTTATCGTTACAAAAGGTGGTACGGTTGGTGCGACCAATGAAGCGATACTTGACCAACTCAGCCGTTTCCCCAAAGCGCTCTACATGTCGAGTGGATTGTTATTTGGAATTGGAATGCTCCCTGGGTTTCCGCTATTTGTATTTGCTACTCTTGCAATGTTGATGGCTGGTTTGGGATATTTTNGTGCAACGCAAAGCGCAAGAAAAAGAGTTGGATGAAATACGCGAAAAGGCCAATGAAGAGCAGGCGCAAGCAGGTCAATCTGATGATGATATCCAAGAAGTTTTGAAGCTGGATGATTTATGGATTGAGCTGGGTATGGATATTGTGCCTTTGGTTAACAGTCTTGAGGCTGCCCTTCCTGGAAAAATAAAAAGCCTGCGAAAGCTATTCGCCAAGGATTACGGGTTTATTTTGCCATCTATTCGGATCAAGGACGAACCGACATTACCAAACAGCACATACGCTATTTTGGTGCAAGGCGTTGAGGTTGCACGCGGTGAAGTTCGACCCACCATGATGATGGTAATCAATCCACCTGAAGCGCCTATTTCCCTGCCAGGTGAGCACACCAAAGAGCCTGCATTTGGATTGGATGCTGTTTGGGTGACAGTAGAACACGGCCGCCAAGCAGAAAGTGAAGGGTATACCGT
>NVSA01000015.1 GCA_002401045.1 Paracoccaceae bacterium | reverse complement strand
CACGGGCTTTCCGATTGCCAAAATCGCCGCAAAACTGGCGGTTGGTTTCACGCTGGATGAGCTGGACAATGACATCACCCGCGTGACACCCGCCTCATTCGAGCCTTCCATCGACTATGTCGTCACCAAAATCCCGCGCTTTGCCTTTGAAAAATTCCCAGGTGCCGAAGCCACCCTGACCACGGCGATGAAATCCGTCGGCGAAGTCATGTCGATTGGCCGCTCAATCCATGAGAGCTTGCAAAAAGCATTGTGTTCACTCGAAACAGGCCTGTCGGGTTTTGACGACATGGAAATCCCAGGTGCGCCTGACAAGGCCGCCGTCATCAAGGCGATCTCGGTGCAAACCCCTGATCGTATGCTGTTGATCGCCCAAGCCATGCGCCACGGCCTGACCAACGATGAGATCAACGCTGTTACCTGCTTTGATCCGTGGTTCTTGGACCGCATCCGCGAAATCGTTGACATTGAATCCGACATCATTGCAAACGGCCTGCCAACGGATGAGACCGCCATGCGTCGATTGAAAATGTTCGGATTTTCAGATGCTCGCCTGGCAACCCTAACAGATAAGAATGAACGCGACATCCGCATTACCCGCACCAAAATGGGCGTCACGGCTGTGTTCAAACGCATCGACACCTGCGCCGCAGAATTTGAAGCCCAGACACCTTATATGTATTCAACTTATGAAGCCGATGCCATGGGCAGTGTTGAATGCGAAGCCCGTCCAACAGGTCGTAAAAAAATTGTCATCTTGGGTGGCGGTCCTAACCGTATCGGCCAAGGCATCGAATTTGACTACTGCTGTTGTCACGCCTGCTACGCCCTGACCGAAGCGGGTTATGAAACCATCATGGTGAATTGTAACCCTGAAACCGTATCGACAGATTACGACACCTCAGATCGSYTRTAYTTTGAACCCGTAACCATGGAAACCGTCATGGAAATCTTGCGTGTTGAGCAAGAAAACGGCACGCTTCACGGCGTCATCGTCCAGTTGGGCGGTCAAACCCCGCTCAAACTTGCCAACGATCTTGAGGCCGAAGGCATTCCGATCCTTGGCACCACACCAGACTCTATTGATCTGGCCGAAGACCGCGAACGCTTCCAGCAATTGTTGGAAAAACTAAAGCTGAAACAACCTTACAACGGCATCGCCCATAATGATGCAGAAGCCTTTGTGATTGCCAAAGACGTGGGCTACCCGCTGGTGATCCGCCCGTCCTACGTTTTGGGCGGCCGCGCCATGGAAATCATCCGCGATGACGCCCAGCTTGCCCGCTACGTCAAAGAAGCCGTCAAAGTATCAGGCGACAGCCCTGTGTTGCTCGACAGCTATCTTGTCGGCGCGATTGAGGTCGATGTAGACGCGCTGTGTGACGGCGAACACGTCCACGTCGCAGGCATCATGCAACACATCGAAGAGGCTGGCGTGCATTCAGGCGACAGTGCTTGTTCGCTCCCGCCCTATTCCCTATCAGACGAATTGATCGCCGAGATGACCCGCCAAACCAAAGAATTGGCATTGGGTCTGAACGTGGTCGGYCTGATGAACATCCAGTTTGCCATCAAAGACGATGTGATTTTCATCCTAGAGGTCAAYCCGCGYGCMTCGCGCACCGTSCCSTTYGTKGCCAAAGCCRTMAACAGCCCSATCGCCGCSATYGCCGCGCGCATCATGGCAGGTGAAAAACTATCCGCCTTCGATCTGAAATCCCCCAGCCCCGACCATTTCGCGGTCAAAGAGGCCGTTCTACCCTTCGACCGCTTCCCAGGTGTTGATCCGTTGTTAGGCCCGGAAATGCGCTCAACAGGCGAAGTCATGGGATTGGATAAAACCTTTGAACGCGCATTTTTGAAATCACAACTCGGCGCGGGCACACCGTTACCTGAAACGGGAACTGTGTTCATATCCGTCAAACCTGCCGATAAATCGGGCTTGATTTTGGAAGCGGCACAAATCCTATCTGGCCTAGGGTTTACCATCCTCGCCACAGGTGGCACGTCCACATGGCTGACGGATAACGGCGTTGCAAACACCCGCGCCAACAAAGTCTATGAGGGTCGCCCACACATCGTCGACACCTTGAAAAACGGCGAAGTTGATCTGATTTTCAACACCACCGAAGGCACCCAGTCGCTCGAAGACAGCAAAGACATTCGAGGCCAAGCCCTCAGAGGCAAAATCGCCTACTACACCACCGCCGCCGCCTCAAATGCGGCTGCCAAAGCGATCCGCAACATGTCTGAGGGTGAAATCGAAGTACGGGCGTTACAAAGCTACTAATTTCGAACGAAATTAGTAGGCTGGCAGGGTATTGCAAAGCAATGCCCGAGAGGCGCTATTAATTTCGTAAAACGAAATTGATAGGTCGGCAGGACATTACACCGTAATGTCCGAGAGACAGCTATTAGCTACCAGTTTCACCTACGGAATTGGCAAGATCTTATAGCCAAACACCACCCACCAAAAGAACACCAGCGCCTGACCTTGGGTAGGCGCATTTGCGCCTTCCCGTGGGGAAGGTCAGGCGCACCCACGTCTATTGACGCGGGTTATATAGTAAGTTCAATCTTCAACTATCTCGTTTACTACATTCTTAGGGTCAGCAGCTGTATCGATCGTTTTATTTGCAACCGTTTCAATTTTTGTTTGTCCGCGTTTCAAGATTCTGGCTATCATAGTACCTTTATATTCAAAGTCCTTAGACACATATCCCTTCAAGTGCTCTTTCAACATTTCGAGCTTAACACTTGTCTCCAACTCAAACCTTTCCTCTTCAGTGAAATCTTTATCATTAACTCCAATATCCGTTATATCTTTGGCAATAATAGCAATTTTTTGCATATTTAATCTCTGATTATTAATTCTAACAATCTCTGCAATGAAACCACTTATTAAAGAGCCACATACTTCAAGTATAGCGAATGCAACGAGAACAAAGGGAATTCTCGTTAAGAAAATAGTCCATAGATCAATATCTTGCTCTACATTGTAAAGTTGAGATAAATCTACAGCATTACTAAATAGTTTATATGTTAAAACACAAATGACAGCGATAAAAGGCAACGAAAGGACAAGGTAGATCCATAAACTTCTACGCCCTTGATTAAGCAATCCACTAAAATCACTAGGATAATTTCGTATTTCTTTCTTAATCTTTTTCAATTCGGCATCTGATTTTGATAATTCTTCATTTATAATATTACGTTCGCTTGAAAGTTGTTTGTTTTCATTTTGTCTTTCGCTTATTTTATCATTTAATTTTCTAATTTCTTCTTTCTTGTTTTCAACATCCAAATTTGCTTGCTTCAGTTCACCAGTCGTTTTTCCAATATCAGTTTCAAGCTCAGATTTGGTTATTTTTAATTTTGCTATAATGCCTTCATAGGTAACCTGTTCGTCTTTAAACTTTTCTTGGTCTTCTCTTAACTTTATTTCTTTTACGAGAATGTCCGATTTGAAACCCTCTAGCCTAAAAAACGCATCCTCAAGTTCAAAGAATTGCTTTCGTGCATACCCAATAATCTCCACTTTTTTAATCGTTTTAGACGATGAAAAAAGCCCCTTAACTAGCGGTGTAAATGTTACCTCAGAACAAAACTTTAGAACCTCAACTTCAAAATATTCCTCAAGGTTTTTTGCAACGTAATCTAGCATACCACCATTCGCGTTCTTTATTTTCACCTTCAATTCTGCAATATCAGAATAACCAGATGTAAATACTCGAACCTTTGAAACAAACACCTCCTCAGTAAACTCAAAACGATACGGCCGCGCCTTACCCGCCATATAATTTTCTTCCGATTGATTATTAATCAAATCAGTTGTTTTATTATGACGCTTATTAAAAAGTGATGTCGGTATTTTATCTTCAATCGGAATATTAATATTTTCTAAAGTCATATTTTTCTTTCAGAGATTATATATATGTTAAAAGTAGCATATCATCGGTTCAAATAAAAGCCGCCCGCTCAGCCCGTGTGTAATCATCCCATTCAACCTCCCCCCAGCAACCCGTGGCACAAACCCCACAGTTTATAAAACTGTTACCTGAGTGTAATGATCGGAATTGACAGGGACGCCTGTTTCCCCCACTCCCCCAACATAACCGCTAGCCAATCCTTATCGCACGTCTCCCGCGCGCATCAGGTAGCCCGCGAAATCTTTCATATTGTGCTTTTGCACATACCCTATGCGCCGAGCCCCTTCCGTTCTGCGTGAAACATTGGAGATAACCATGCGTTATACAGCAGGCCTAATCGCCCTTACATCCCTATCCCTTGGCACAGTTGCATCTGCCCAAGATCTTGGCTTTTCATATGCTCTTGAACTTGAAGTCGGTGCATCATCTATCACTTCAGCACCAACAACCGCTGAAGAGCTTACAGACGTCTATGCTTCTGCAACTGCTGAGCTAAACTACAATTTTGGCAACGGCTTTTCTGCTTTTGCTGAATTGACATTCGAATCTGTAACAGATCCAGTCGACAACCGCGCGTTTGAAGACATGGGCCTCTACATCGGCGCTTTGGGCGTTACATACGCCACTGACAAATTCTCTGTCACAGCAGGTAAATTTGCACCAGCATTCGGCATGGCATGGGACGAAACCCCTGGTTTTTACGGCGCTGACTTTGCAGAAGACTATGAGCTAGGCGAAGCACTTGGTGCCTCTGTTGAAGTTGCTATCGCAGGCGACCACACATTGACCGCATCTGTATTCTACACAGACACAACAGCACTCAGCAACTCTTGGGGCACAAAACGTGGCCGTACAACTTTGGCTGACGGCGGCGCTGGCAACACTGAAAAGTTCAACAACTTTGCGCTACAACTTACCGGTTCATTTGGCGAAACCAGCTATAACCTAAGTGCACGCAAGCTATCTGCAGGCTTGGGCGATGTATCTGATGAGACAGGCGTAAGCTTGGGTCTTGCACATACCTTGGATTTTGCTGGTAATGAGCTAACAGTCATGGCTGAATTCGCACGTTTCAGCGGCTTTGGCGGTACAGCTGACGACGTTACATACGCAACATTCGGCGCGGCTTACGGCATTGGCAACTACACATTGAACGCGGCCTATACAGCGCGCAACGGTGTTGGTGGCTTGAACGACAAACTGGGTTCATTTGGCGTTGACTATGATTTCGGAAACGACCTAACAGCTTCAGTTGGTTACGCACAAATGCTAAGTGCTGGCGGAAGCTACCGCGCATTGGGTCTGTCATTGGTTAAAGAATTTTAAACCATACAAACAGATGAAGACAAAAAGGCGCGGCATTCATTTGTCGCGCCTTTTTTAATGTATACCCTACCAAAATTCATGCAGACTTTGGCCAATCCTTAGGCACTAATGTCTCAAAGCGTGCCTCTTTCAAGATCGCCATATAATTTTTAATTTTGTGATCTTCGCCGATATTAACCCCATCAGGTGCCATCCAGTATCGACTGCCAACATGACGGTAGCTTTTACGCCCGATATTGGGCGGCATATGGCAAACAGTGTCATCCATACGCAGATAATTTGCCACCCAACCTTCACCAGAAAGCCTTGATTTTCCAGATAAAACCTTGGGCGATGCAAAGGCGATTGTCGGCACTTTCAGGCTCGCCCCAACGATCTGTGCCGCCGCTGCGCCCAGTGAATGACCAATGATAAACTTAGGCTTTAACGGCTTGGCAAACATGAAAACCAGCTGGGCATAATTCATAAAGCCGCGATGCCAATAACGCCCACTATCGCCCTTTATCGCGTCAACACTCAGATTGTACCGCGTCCAATCGCTTAGCTCATTGGTGCCAGGTAACACCAAAACCCCATCGGCCAAATAATAAGCCTGCACCCCAGCAACATCGACTTGGTGCTTGATTTTATTACCTAATTTATTGCCGTAGGCTTGATCTATCAAAGCCCCTGCTTTGAAAACATTATACTGTAAAACCATGATGTATCCCCCCTCAAAGGGAAATACTAATCTGGCACAGCTTTTGGGTCAGTGACTGAAATCACCCTTTCACCCGACCCGCGCTTTCATATTACAGGCAGCTATCTTTGCCCATGCACAGCCTATTTAGCCATGCAGCCGCCATCTATGACAAGCGTTGTACCTGTCACAAAGTCAGATGCACTCGACGCTAAATATAAGGCGGTTCCCTTGATTTCCGAAGCCTCGGCCACACGACCCATGGGCGTGAAATTGGTCGTTACGGCCATAAATTCAGGGTCATCAACGGGGCCTAATGCGGTTTTGAAAAAGCCAGGGCAGATTGCGTTGACCTGAATGTTTTGCGTTGCATATTGCAGGCCGAGTTCCCGTGTTAGATTAACCACGGCACCTTTGGTCGCGTTATAAGCAGGCAGTGGGAAAATACTAGAAGAGCCAGCCAGCCCCCACATTGAAGCCGTGTTGATTATCTTGCCCGACCCTTGGGCAACCATCTGACGCAACGCCGCGCGGTTTGTGTTAAACACACCGTTCAAATTCACCCCGATAACTTTATTCCAGTTCTCGGTGGAGTATTCATGTAACAAGCTCGGCTCTGGATCGCCAATACCAGCATTTGCAAACACGACATCAAGACTGCCAAAGCGTTCAACGCAGGCCGCGATGGCAGCGTCTACAGCCGCTTCATCGGCAACATCGCCTTCAATCAGCAGTGCGTCTTTTCCGATCAAGTCAGCGGTGATGGCCAAGCCTTCGGCATTGATGTCAAAACAGGCGACAGATGCCCCATTTTCGGCCATAGCCACGGCCATTTCACGCCCCAAGCCACTGCCCGCCCCCGTTACAAAAGCGACTTTACCTGACACATTAAAAATATCGTTGATGCTCATTCTTCTATTCCTTCAAATTACAACTTGTTCATGTTTACGCGCGAAACGGGCGTACCATTCGATGATATTTGGATCTTTCATCGTCCCTTTGCTAACCACGTCAGCAACGCTTGCCCCCATCAACAATTTGCGGACAGGGATTTCCATCTTCTTCCCTGTCAGGGTGTTGGGAACCGCAGGTGTTGCAATGATTTCATCGGGAACGTGACGCGGGCTGCGCTCTTGGCACAGACGGGTTTGAATTTCGACGATCAGTTCTTTATCTAGTACCTTACCTGCTGCCATTTCGACAAAGAGCGGCATGTAAAAGCCGCCATATTTTTCCTCAATACAAACGATCAAACTATCGGCAATTTCAGGAAAAGTTTCCAACGTGCGGTAGATTTCTGAGGTGCCAATACGCACCCCGAACCTGTTTAACGCCGCATCTGATCGGCCATAGATGAAACAGCTTCCATCGGCATTGAACTTAACGCGGTCGCCGTGTTTCCAGACATCTGGGTAATCTTCAAAATAAGCACTTCGATATCGGGATTTGTCTTTGTCGCCCCAAAAGAACAACGGCATTGACGGGATAGCTTGGCGCAAAACAAGTTCGCCAATCTCATCTATTACAATGTTGCCATTGGCATCGAACGCCCGAACATCAACACCCAATGCAGGTGCCTGAATAATCCCCGCCTGAACCGGCAAGGTCGGTGTACCAGCCAAAATACCACTGCAAAACTCCGTCCCGCCCGACTGTGAGGTCACCCAGACATTGTCTTTGACGTTTTGGTAAATCCAGTCAAAAACTTCGGGCGATGCAGGCGAGCCAACCAAGACAACACTTTGAAGCCGTTCAAAGGCAAAGTGGTCTTCGGGCACATAGCCTTGTTGGCGCACAATTTGCGTAAAGGTCGGGTTCGTACCAAAAACAGTAGCACCTGTTTTATCAGCAAGTTCAAAGAGAAACGTCGCATCTGGATAGGTTGGATGACCATCATATAGAACCGCCTGCGCATTCATTAGCGGCCCCCACATCAGGGTATTCCACATCATCCACCCTGTTGTAGAATAAAAGAACAGACAGTCCCCTGCTTTGAGATCAAAATGGAATGCCGCTGATTTATAATGTTCAAGAATGATGCCGTGGTGCCCATGAACAATCGGTTTGGGCAGTCCTGTGGTGCCTGAGGAAAACAAAATCCACAGTGGATGATCCGAAGGCACCCGTTCAAATTCAAACCCCGCAGGCGCGATATCAGCACCCGCCATAACCTCTGACCATGTGGAGGTTGGGCAATCAAATTCGGGGGCGGATTTTGTGTCGGGCAGATAATCCAGCATCACGACATTTTCCACCGATGGCAGAGCCGCGACGATATTTTCTAACTGCTCAGAGCGGTCAAAATCCTTACCGCCGTAGCGATAGCCATTCACTGCAAAAACCAGTTTTGGTGCGATCTGGCTGAAGCGATCAATCACTGTTTGCGCGCCAAATTCAGGTGCCGCCGACGACCACACAGCGCCAACCGCAGTCGTCGCTAACATAGCCACAACCGTTTCCGCAATATTGGGCATATAGGCCACGACACGATCCCCAGAACCAATGCCCATCTGGCGAAGATTTGTGGCCAAGCGGCGCACTTGGTTGCCCAGCTCAACCCAGCTCATTTCCGAGAGCTCACGTATTTCAGAACTATGTTTCAGAACCGTGCGGGCAGGATCACCCTTGGTCTCATTCCGCAAAACATGTTCGGCATAATTCAGACGCGTTCCCGTAAACCAACGCGTCTCAGGCATCGGATCATCGGTGCGTACCGCTTCGATTTCACCGCTCGCTTGAATGTCGAAATAATCCCAAATGCTTTGCCAAAACACCCTGGTATCTTGCACCGACCAATCCCAAATATCTTGGTATTCAGTCATGTCCAAATTATGATGCGACTTTAGCCACGCGCTATATTTCGTAATATTTGCACGTTTGGCAACATCACGCGGCGCACGCCAAAGGAATTTGCCTTCTTTAGTCATGATCTGTCCCCTCTGGTCATGGCGGTTATCCGTCCTTTTTCATGCTAAATTTTGCCCCACACGTTTGCCATCACGTAAAATCCAAGCGTTCTTTTTGCAGTGACGTAGCGATTTCAGTCACCGCATCGCGCAAAGCTGGTAGACAAAATTCAACGGCTTTTTTCCGGTTCATAGCGCGCAGTGACCATGTCACATTAACAACGGCTAAAACGATTGGTCCGGTTTTTATCGGCATCGCAATTGAATCGCGCAGGTCATCAACAACCTGTCGCGACTCGTCGAAATTACCGCCAAAGTCTGGATCACGGGCGGAATATCCCTGTGCGCGTGTCCGCTCAATCATCAGATGGATACGCTCATCATTTTGGGAAATCAGATTGCCTTTGCGGCGGCTTAATTTCAACCGTTCAAGGATAATATTACGCTTATCATCATCACAAAACGAAATATACGAACGCCCTGTTGCGGAACGTAACATATTGATTTCAAAGCCAATGGGGCCAAGCGGGATGTTCGGGAAATAAGACTTTGGCGCATTGGTTTCCACGACTTCCATATGTGTCAATCGTGGCACAGCTAACACGGACGGCCAGCGCACCTTGTCAGCCAGTTCTTGCAAAATGGGTGATGCGACTTCGATCAATTCTTGCTCACGGTTCATCAGGCTTGCACGTTCATGCAGCGAATAGCTCGCCAAATAGGCGCTATCCACAATGCGTTGCCAAATCATCCCTTCTTCCATCAAGGTTTTCAAAATACGTAAAAGCGACGCTTTGGGGTACCCCGTTATGCGGTTAAGGTCTGCAAGACTAAGTGCGCCGCCGGTTTGGATATGTTGAAGGATTTCCAARCCACGCGCGAGCGAACGGATGGTTTTAACTTGTAGTTCAGCCATTCACCCGTTCCCCTTTCTTGTCTTGGCCTGTGGCCAGTTAATCTTTTGAAGTCAGTGACAAGCGTCGACYAATCGGCAACAAGTGCACCCCCCATTTACGCACAACCGCGCCCCAAATACCTTGCGGGAAGACAAGCGAGAAAACGATTGCCGYAGTTCCCAGACCKATCAGATACCAAACACCGAACGCCGYAAAGAACGTCTCAATCACAAAGAATATAATGGCSCCTAAAATCGCCCCCTCAAAGGTACCGATCCCGCCGACCAGCACCATAAAGATCATATAGGCCGTCCATTGAACCCCGAAATARCTTTTGGGTTGAAAGCTAATATTAGCACCCAACCAAAGTGCGCCTGCGATTGCACCGCCAAAAGCGGCAAAGACAAAGATCAAGCGTTTGGATTTAAGGACACTCACGCCCAATGAGCCCGCCGCTTCTTCATTATCACGGATTGCCTGAAGGGCAGCCCCAAATCGGCTTTGCATCAACCAAAATAACAACCCCAAGACAACCGTCATCGATCCCAGCGCAAACAAGAACAGAATTTCGCGGCGCACTTGGGGATCAAATGCATTCAAGGCGATCAAAGAGGTTCCTGTTTCACCTTGGATCAAAGGRTCAAGATTAACCAGCAAATGGCACAGGGATGCCAGCACCCACATGCCAATGGCAAACTCGCCGTCTTTAAGGCGCAACATCACAAAACTCATTGGCCAGGATATAAAAGCAACCACAACCGACGAAAGCCCCATCGCGGCAAAAACAGGCACACCTGCGTCTGACAGCCTGATTGCGAAATAAGCACCAAGYCCAAAGAATGCCTGCTGACCAACGGACATAAGACCCGCAAAACCCGCCAAGGCATTCCATGTCGCTGCAAGCAAAATGTAGACGAATAAAACCACGCCACGGCTTAGCAAACTATCATTGCCGCTTTGCGATAAAAAACATGCTGCAATAAGGATCAACGCACAGACCCACACACTAATCCGCGAGGCGGTCGTCCAACGTTCAATACGATAAGTAGGTGTCATTATAAGGACCTCTGTTTCAGTCGCAGCATGCCACGCCAGTTTATTTCTCCACGCAAAAGTCTTACAAAAAGCGCTACGAAGAAGATGATATTACCGCCGATCAAAAAACCTTGCGGTGCAATTTGTGCCCCCAGCGTTTGCGCAAGCCCAAGAATAATACCCCCGATAAGAGTGCCCCAAACCGTGGCCGTTCCGCCAATGATTGTGGCTTGGAATGCAAACAACAAAAGCGTGCCGCCCGCATAGGGACTAAAGCTGGCTCGCATACCGAGTGCCGCGCCTGCAATACCGATGGTAACGAAGGCAATCGCAGATGAAATCATCCGAATTCGGTTCGCATTCAGCCCAACCAAACCAGCTGTATCACTGTCTTGCGCTGTGGCGCGGATCGCACGACCAATGGGCGTAAAAGTCAGTAACAGCTGAAGCCCGCCCAGAACAACGACCGCTGTAACAAAGGTATAAACCGATATTTTTCCGACAAACAAACCACCACTGAATTCCCAAGATGCCCAAGACAAATCACCGATGTAATTAGCCAAAGATTGGGTATTCGCCCCAAACTGTTGGAACAATAGATTATCAATAACAACTGACATTCCAAAGGTCGCCAAAACGGCCAGCAAAGGCCCGCCACGACTAGATGGCGCAAAGATTCCACGCTCTACGATTGCACCCATTACCGCCATCACTGGCAAGATAAGCAGCACTCCAATGAACGGGGACAGACCCGTCAACTGCGTGACAACCAAAATCATATAGGCCGCAACAACCGCAAGGGCGCCATGTGCCAGATTGATGATCCCCATCACCGAATAAAGAAACGCAAGCCCCGCTGCCAAAAGGGCATAATACCCCCCCAACAAGACGCCTTGCAGAAGAAGCCCCATCATGACTGCACCTTTTCATTTTTGGATTTTTTTAGCCCGAAATAGGCCTCAACGATTTGTTCGCGTGTTAAATCAGCCGTACGGCCTTCAAGGACAATACGCCCCTCAAGCATACAGATGATCCGATCCGAAACTTTCAAAACACGGCTAAGGTCTTGTTCAACCAGAATAATCGTTGTCTTGGCCGCCCGAAGTTTAGGCAGGATCGAATAAACGCGGTCAACAATTGCAGGTGACAGACCAAGCGATAACTCGTCGAGTAGAATGATTTCAGGGTTGGCAACCAGTGCCCGCCCAATCGCTGTGGCTTGCTGTTCACCGCCAGAGAGGGTTTCAGCCTTTGCATGACGGCGCTTTACAAGATTATCGAAAATTTCAAAGATACTCTCGACGTCCCAATCGCCCTTACGACCGATCTGCGCACCGACCACAAGATTTTCTTGAACCGTCATTTTAGGGAACAGCCGCCGACCCTCAGGCACCAAACTTAGCCCCAGCTTCACCCGCTCATGCGCGGGAAGATCACCAATATCTTGGCCGTTAAAATGAATGCTGCCTTGCGACGCGCTGTGACTGCCAGCAATTGCCCGCATTAAGGTGGATTTACCCGCACCGTTTGCACCAACAATTGCCAAAACTTCGCCTGCATGGACTTCAAGATCGATGCTGCGCACTGCTTTTAGCAGTCCGTGACAGACCTCAAGATTTTTGATTTGTAGCTGTATCATTCGACCCCGTGCCCCATATAAGCCTCAACAACGATAGGATCAGACATCACCGAATCGGGCAGCCCGTCGGCAATGATTTTACCACCATCCATGCAGATCAAACGCTCTGCCACCTGCAACAAAACATGCACAATATGTTCGATCCAGACGATTGCGGTTCCGCTTGCGCGTATATTTTTGATGATATCGACCAACTCATCGGCCTCTGCATCGGTCAACCCGCCGCCGACCTCATCAAGTAAAAGAATTTTCGGTTTGATTGCGACAGCGCGTGCCACCTCTAAGCGCTTGCGATCCAGCAGCCCTAAGGTTTCAGCACGTCGGTTCGCTAAAGGCAGCATTCCGCATAGATCAAGCGCTGAGACCGCGCGATCATAAGCATCGCTCTCTTGGAATTCTCCACCAAACGATGCACCAATAAAAACATTTTCAAAAGTCGATAGCCCACCAAAGGGTTTCGGTACCTGATGCGTACGCACCAAACCCGCGTGACACWTCCCTGGCGCGTCCATAGACGTGACGTCCTTACCATCGAACCAAATCGACCCAGTTGTGGGTTGGTGTGCACCTGACAAAGCCGCAAGCATTGTCGATTTTCCAGCACCGTTTGGCCCTACAATCCCGATAGCCTCACCAGCCGCAATATCCAAATTAACCCCGCTTAACGCGGAAACAGCCCCAAAGGACTTACCCAGATTTCGCACGCTAAGTATGGGGGCGGCAGTGTTGCCACCGCCCCTATTCGTCATTTTAACCATTATATGGGATCAACTTTGCCTGTACAGGAACATTGGTATCTGTGGCATTTTCAGTCACAACATAATCCAGCGGATATTTTCCGTCAGCAGAGGCAACCCAYTGRGTTCCRAACAGCGGMCCATGYGCTACGTTCGGYACAGGMCCTGAYGTAAAGTCGACAGCCCCGCCAATCGTATCGGTTTTAAGTCCCGCAATCGCGGCGGCAACAACGGTACGATCTTTCGGTGTATCGCTGGCTTTAAGCGCCGCAATACCGACCTCGATCAAYGACATGCTTGCGCCGATTTGTTGRATCCATTGRCGACCTTCTGCRGCTTCATAACCCGCAGCAAGTTCTTCCGCAGAAGCACCCGTTAGTGGTGACGTATAAGGCATTGTGCGATGCCAATAAGCGGCACTTGCGATATTAGAGCCTAATGAGCCCATTGCTTCCATATCGGACGGGAACAGTCCCATCTTGGCAACCTGCGCGATTTTAACTGTTTTSGTGTAGCCTTGYTGGGCTGCTTGACGCCAGAACGTGATGAAATCAGGTGGCAAAGCGAAAGAGTTGAATATCTCACAGCCTTCAGCCTTAAAGATCGCAATTTGGCTAGAATAATCGGTTGTAAAGTTCTCGTAAGCACCTGGATCGACAATCGTATAGCCAGCCGCTTCAAGCTGAGGCACCAAGGCAGCACGAACCGCATTGCCGTCTGCATCATTTGGATAAAGAACGCCGACCTTTTTGTTGGTCTCTAACAAATCCCACTGTGAGGTATAGGCTTGGACGAATTCGCCCACGCCGAAGCCAAAGTGATAGGTATATTTAAACGGAGATGCCTCACCTGGTTTTGCACCACGGCCAAAGTACCAAGCTTCCCACGGCATCACCGTAGAGATACAAGGCACGCCCGCCGCTTCACAAGCGTCGGCAACTGGGTTGATGGTTTCAGGCGCACTTGCCGCCAACATCAAGTCAATACCTTCGTCGTTGATCAGGCTATTTGCCAATTGTGCGGCACGTGACGGATCCGATTGAGTATCGCGATCCAAAATCTCAACAGCGTAGGTTTTGCCACCGATGCTGATGCCAGATGCAAGCGCTTTGCGTGCCTGAGCCAACACATATGCGTCGCCCTCACCAAAGCCTGCCAGCGGTCCTGAGCGTGGGGTGATAAAACCAATTTTGATTGTATCGCCAGCTTTTGCCTGAACACTGCCAGCACCGAATGCGGCCACAGCCCCAAAAGTTGCGGCACCTTGTAGAAAATGACGTCGCTGGACGCCCGTTCCCATCTGACCAGATTTAGAATTTTCAAGATATTTCATATTACTCTCCCATGTAGTGTCGGTCACGAACAGCAACCTGTTTTGCGATGTAGAATCAACGGCACCCTGCTCCGAATGTTTCCCAAACATCTTTTCTATCTGTGTACTATGAAGGCTTTTTCGATTGTCATAAGTCCCAACGGTGGTCGTTTTCACTACGTGAAACACCCCTAAAATCGGCAAGACATTCGTGGAATAACATTTTCGCCCTAAGGCAAGAAACTTCGCCAAACTGACACCCAGTCAGGCGAAGTTATTTAGAGAACAATCAGTTGATTGCGGCACGCACGGCGGTCACCAAAGCATCGGCAAATGCGGCATCGTTCATATGCGCATCAATTGGGGTCACCGTGACATTGTCAGGCATGACTTCTGCACATTTCTTTGCAAAAAGCGGTGGCAGGCTAGGTTCATAAAGACTGCCCTCAGTGCTGTCATGGCTAGAAAAGCCTTTCAGCGGCACAAAGAATGAGATCGGCTTATCCGTTGTTTTCATCAAACCAGCCAAATGTTCTGCCAACATATCAAGATCAGCTTGCGTCGTGCGCACGGCGGTCAGCGCGATATTATGGATATGATAGCGACGACCATCAAAGGGTGCATCCCCTACAGCTAATTCGCTGGGCATGATGAAAAAATCAACGTTACCAGGTGCAAAAATCGTTGGAATGCCGCGCTTTAGTCCAGCGGTTCCCCGATCAGGACCGACAGCACAGATACCATTGTGTAAGAAGTCATTAATCTCAACCAAGGATATATCAACGATCGCCGCGACATCCCGTTCTGCCGCCAAGGCATCCAGCGTTCTGCCGCCGTTCCCTGTTGTGTGGAAGACCATTACTTCACAGCCATCGGCCTCTAATGCTTCGCGCACTGCGCGGGTTGCATTTTCGGTTGTTCCCAACGCGCCCATCAAGATCAAAGGCTTATCGCTTTTCCCTGCGGGTTTGTAATGTTTCGCCATGCCCGCCACGCCGTAAGCGCCGTTGCGAAACACTTCGCGTGAAATGCTGTTCAGGCCTGAAATATCACAAACAGAATTCATCATGGTGATGTCTTTCACCCCAACAAACCCAGCCGTCATGCCAGAGGCCAGCGTTGAAATCATTATCTTTGGGATACCGTAGGGCAAGGCCTGCATAACCTGCGTACTCAGCGTGGTTCCCATAGAGCCACCAATCGACAACACACCTTGTAATCCGTGTTTTGCATGGGCTTCTAGCGCAAGCTTTACCGCGCCTTGGATCATCACACCTTGAATTTTTCCTTCGTGACCAATGGCGCGGATTTCTTCAAGGGTTGTGTCTGCGGCGGCCGCCACATCCTCTGGTGAAATTTCGGCACCACCGAGTGTTTTGCGCACACTGGGGTCAAGATGGATTACATTACACCCAGCATCCTCAAGGCAATCACGCAAAAATGCCGCCTCTTCTTGTTTGGTGTCTTGCGTTACAATCAATAGAATATTTGTCATCGTTTCTCCCTTTCAACGATCAGCGTTAATGTGCGGTCTGTCCGCCGTCGACCACGGCAACTGTGCCATTTGTAAAGCTTGCGGCATCTGAACATAGATGCAGAACTGTCCCTGCGATTTCCTCAGGCTGTGCGGCGCGACCGATCACATTATGCGCGTACATTGCCTTGGTGAATTCTGGATCGCCCAACCAGCGGCTTGTCATCGGTGTATCGACCAAACCAGGGGCAATCGCGTTCACCCGTATGCCAACCTGAGCATATTCAATGGCGACCGCACGGCTTAGACCCACGACCGCATGTTTGGCCGCAACATAAGCAGACATATAAGGGTCGGCCACGATACCTGCGACCGATGCGGTATTGACGATTGCGCCACCACCAACGGTTAGAAAATGACGGATTTGCGCCTGCATAGAATTAAAGACGCCTTTAAGGTCGACATCAATGATCTGATCAAGCGCCTTGGGGTCGACTTCGTGAAACGGGACTGGTTCGGGGAGYATGCCTGCGTTGTTAAACGCCGCGTGCARCCCGCCGTAGGTATCAAYTGCCGCCGCGACCAGATTAGTCGTTTGCTTCGCATCGGTCACGTTGCATTCAATGAACTGCGCTTTGCCGCCCAGTGCAACGATTTGCGAAACGGTTTCAGCCGCCCTTGGATCGATATCGCCAATGGTTACACAAGCGCCCGCTTTTGCAAAYGCCAGYGCCGTCGCSYGACCTATCCCCGTTGAGCCACCCGTAATAACAACAGACTTACCTTCGAATTCCATGAACTGCCCCCCAAGACCACTTTTTGATTGCCGCAACAGTCGCGTAGATGACCATAGCACGATAGTGCCAATTTGCAGGSGTTTCACACAGTGAACCTGCAAGGCACAGCTTAACTAAGTCATTAAAATCCTCAAAAACTGCACGAATAGATAAGTAAAATATGCAAATTACCCAAGCATTAAGTGCCTATGAAACAAACACAGCATATTCTGATCAGCAAGACCCTCTTTGCAACCGCATCGATCATCATTGCGATCCATCCCATTGCTTGGCTGRTCACCACGTGGCGCGATCCATCTTATGGATCGACAGGGTATATTTTTCTGATCCTTGCTGTCTTGTTAGTCTTATGGAGTGTTTTATCAGGACGCGCGGCTCAGCAAACAACGCGGGGTATTTCTCCGATTTACATCYTGCTGTTTGCAGGGCTCATTCGGTTTTTCAGTCAAATATTTGCSATTAATTTTTTGGGCGGTATTGCATTATGCTTTGATGTTTATGCGCTGTTAAAACTGCTAAACTTACCCGCAAGACCGCGTGCGATCTCACCCTTTTGGATCAGTGCGTTATTCTTTTTATCGCTTCCCGTTGAACGGTTATTACAGCGCTTTGGCGGTTTGGTTTTRCAAGATGTCTCGGCGGCKGGAGCCTGTAAAACACTGCGGTTATTTTATACCGACGTAGAATGTGCGGGCACATTACTGGGCGTAAAAGGCCATGAGATTTTGGTCGATCTGCCCTGYTCTGGCACCACATCTTTAATGATAACTTTCGCCAGCTTTGTAACGCTTTGCGCGCTTCACCGYCCGAAACCCGTCAGCGTGGTTTTATGGGCTGGAATATGTATCACCCTATCGGTTTTGCTAAATTGCCTGCGGATCAGCCTTTTGGCYGTGGGCATTGTGCATAAAGATATGCTGCCCTTTGATGTCATGTCTGAGCCCGCACATGGCATGATCGGGCTGTTCACTTTAGGGCTTTCGCTCTTACCGTTGTTCTTGTGGTTTCGTCCCGAACCATGGAACGCGTCCCCCTTRTTGCATATGCCTGCACTTTCCTTCCCCGCAAGGTATCAGGTTGTAACAGGGGGGATTGCTTTATGCGCAGCCGTTATGATCCTGTGTACCCCCAGAACGGCATGGGACGTATCGGGCAGCGTCCAGATGCCCAACATGCCACGCAATGTGCAAGGTCATCAGCTTGAAACCCATGCTCTAAGTACCCTTGAGAAGCTCTATTTTGAAACCTACGGCGGTACGGCACGTAAAGCCAGCTATGGCCCTATGGGCGTGACGGTTGTGCGTACAACCTCACCGCTGCGCCATCTGCATTCGCCACAAGAATGTTTAAAAGGCTTGGGCTTTGAAGTGCGGTTTTTGGGCACAAGTCATCAAGCTTGGCCAAGYTCTATCTACAGCGCCAGTAATGAAAACGGCCACTGGAATGTACGCGTTACCTTTGCCGCAAATGACGGCTTTGTCACGGCGAATATGAGTGCAGTCATTTGGCATTGGATGCGAAATCCAAACCTTGTTWGGACCAGCTACCAACGYATTACGCCGCAAAACCTATTCACTGAAACCCGCCATAATTTGGATGCAAGTTTTATGGCCACCCTAGATGTTCCCAGAAATTTAATATCCCTACAGGAGATCGATCATGAACAAATCTAACGTTCTAACCACCGCCCTAGCTGTTCTCATCACAGCCTTTGGTGCCCTGAGCGCGTCAGCCAATTCCGCCGATGAAATCGCGGGTCAGGTCATCGCAGAGTATGAAGGACAGCCCATCACCCTGCCCCTGCTYAGYTCTGAATATAAAATCAGCGTTGAAGGCACTGTTGCGACCGTGTCTGTGACGCAAAGTTTTTCCAATCCCAGTGATGTGCCCTTGAATGCACGCTACCTGTTTCCGCTCAATCAACACGCCGCTGTTTTCGCTATGAAAATGGAAGTGGGCGATGAAGTGATTGAAGCGATTATTCAAGAAAAAAAGGCAGCACGAAAAACATTTGAAAAGGCAAAATCAGAGGGCAAAGCGGCAGCATTACTGACCCAGCACCGCCCCAATATGTTCACACAGAACATTGCCAACCTGATGCCAGGGATGCCGATCACCGTCACCTTATCTTATGTGCAATCTGTTCCTAAAATTGAGGGGCGTTATTCTTTGACAGTCCCGATGATCGTCGCACCGCGTTACGGGCAAAGGACGGACAAAGAAAATACCGTAGGCTGGAAAATCGGAAATCTGCCGCACCACCCCGATGTTGCGGGCTTGAACCTGCMKWWWAWYMATRWKSYYYYRMRMKWTRWWWTRGWKSCWSATAWTMRWKMWRKSMWAMYTMTTGTWKKRMWTKRWWKMGWWRMGCATAAATTGAAAATTACAGGGGATGAGYACACCAAATCAGTGGTTTTTCAAAACGGCGTCGTCTTAGATAACCGTGATTTTATTCTGCGTTATTCTCTTGAAGGGAACACATTACAAGCGGGCGTTTTGGCCAGCTACACGCAAGAAGGTGGATTTGCATCCATTATCGTAGAACCGCCAAAAGTCATTCCCGATGCGATGGTTGCCCCGCGCGAGCTGATTTTTGTGATTGATACGTCTGGGTCTCAAGATGGCGAGCCAATGGAGGCCAGTAAGACATTCATGTCCACAGCACTCAGCGCGTTGCGGCCAAAGGATTATTTTCGCATTGTGCARTTTGAAAGCACTGTGCGCAGTTTTTCGTCAGAAGCGATGCCCGCGACACCTCGAAATATTAAAGCTGGCAAACGCTTTGTTCGCAAATTGGTCGCAAGGGGCGGCACGGATATTGATGCGGCTATTCAGGCGAGTTTTACCAGTTCTCGCGTATCTGGAACTTTGCCGATTGTCGTGTTTTTAAGTGATGGTTTGGTTGGTAATGAAGCGCAGGTTATTAAAAATATTMGCAAAAGTATCGGCGATGTGCGGATTTATTCCTTTGGTGTTGGCACCTCGGTGAACCGCTACCTTATGGACGGCGTGGCTAAATACGGACGTGGTTATGCACGCTATATTGATCCGACCGATGACGCCTCAGAGGTTGCGGTACGTTTTGCCGCGGATTTAAAAACRCCTATCCTAACAGATATCGCAATTGACTGGGGCGACCTAGATACGGGTCAGGTGACCCCTATGTTTATCCCTGATTTGTTTGAAGGCGGTAGCACGCGTATTTTCACAGATTATAAAACAGGTGGAAAATATCGCATTAAAATTACTGGCAAGGTCAACGGCGTTTATGCGGAACTACCGATGGAAATTGATTTGCCGTCAAAGCCATCTCAAACKKCCTCAAAAGCTTTACCTTTAATCTGGGCGAGACATCAAATTGCAGACAAGACCTTAGATTATAATACCGGCTTGGGGGATAAAACAAAATTAAAACAGGATGTGATCGAACTTGGCTTAAAGCATTCATTGCAATCCCAGTTCACCTCTTTTGTGGCTGTATCTAAAAAAATATACAACACAGAACCAGAAACAGCAGCGACGAGAAACGTGGCCTTACCAAAGGTCGCTGCAACATCAAGCAAGGCGTACCCATCTGCGATCACGGGCAGTTCTGCACCTGAACCAGAAACCCTGCTGGGCTTGATGTTGGCATTCGCATTAGCAGCACTGCGCTATTGGCGCTTGATTGTGGCGCGGGTTTCGAACTTCGCCTTTAAGAAGAAGGAGGCGTTATAATGCTGCCCGATACTTTACGCATGGATGCTTGGTGGTTATCTGACGATTTCACCCTTGTTAAGGCCCCCAGCGGCGGGCGCGGGGGTGGGTCTTCAAACCCCTTGAAATCCAAAAAGACATTGCTCAAATTTCTACTGGCCACGCTGTGTTTGATAGGGTTTGCGGATCAATTGATCTACGGGCATGAGCTGGGTCTGGGTCTTATCGTCTTTACGGTTTTTCTAAGTATTATGGCGATAATTTTACGGCGCAGTCAGGCGAACAACGCAAAACATGAACTCAGTGCAATTGGCGTAATGTTCATAGGCCTGCTGCCAACCATCGAATATGTGCAGGCCTTATCGATGATGTTTTTCATTCTGGGCTGTTTGGGCTTTGTGACAATTCTAAACGGAGGAACAGCACGTTTTACGACGCAGATCATGCATACCTGTAAATTCTGGCTGTTGCGTTTTGCATGCGACATTCCAAAGTTACGCACGGAAATCACACAGGTAGATATTCCTGGTTTTGATTGGAAACGGTTTCTAGCCGAGTTAATTTTACCCGTTTGCGTCGGGCTGATCTTTATTCTTTTGTTCACGTCAGCCAATCCTGTTCTTGAAGCCTTCACCAAGCACCTTAATCCGCTAAAGCTCTTGAATGATTTAAGCGTGCCACATGTTCTATTTTGGGTGCTTGTCTTGGTTTTGATTTGGCCATTCATGCGCTTTGTCAGCCCGCCCACCCCGCGTACAAAACCAATATTGGATGATGCAGTCCTACACAAAACGAGAGTGTTTTTCACCCAAGCCTCTGTGCGTAAAACACTGATCGTGAGTAACTTTTTATTCTTAATCCAAGGCAGCACAGACATTGGTTATTTATTTGCAGGTGCCGATTTGCCCGACGGGATGACCTATGCACACTATGTGCACCGCGGTGCTTATCCACTATTGGCAACGGCGCTTTTGGCAGGGACTATGACCGTCGCGTTTAGTGGATTTGCCCGCTCTGACAAATTGATACGGTATTTGACGATCTTTTGGATGGTGCAAACTTTAGCATTGTTAGGATCAAGCGTATTTCGTCTGGCACTGTATATTGATGCCTATGGTTTGACGTTATTGCGCATTTGGGCCGCCATCTGGATGGGGCTTGTGCTGGTTGGTATCGGTTTGGTCATTTTGCAAATACTACAGGCAAAGCCGATCTCTTGGCTGGTTAAATGCAACATGGCTTTGGCCGCAGTCACATTATATGTTTGTTGTTTTTTTAACTTTACGCATTTCGTTGCCAGTTATAATTTCGCCCATTTAGACACGAAAAAAGCAACGCAATATGCTTGTGAATTAGGTGATGGGGCAGCGCTTGCATATTTCCAAACCTACGGGCTTTCAAAACCCACCCGTTGTTTTCAGAGCCCGCTTTATAAGTCTGATAAAGCAGACTGGCGCACATGGAGCTTTCGCAAATCGCATGTGGCAAGCAAACTTATTTCAGTCGTACAAATTGAAAATGAAAGACTACCTAAGGCCAATGATTGGCGTTATGGTTATTTTGAGGATTATTAGGATCAGCCATGCCGCACCTTATTCATATCGTTGATGATGACGCCCATATTCGAGATGTTATTCGCTTTGCCCTAGAAGACGCAGGCTACAAAACTCAAGACGCGGCGAATGGCAACCAAGCCTTGGCTA
>NVSA01000014.1 GCA_002401045.1 Paracoccaceae bacterium | reverse complement strand
TTGATAACCTTCAAAACCCTGGAAGTTCTGGCATGACAATTAGAGCCATCATGTATCCTTTTAATGGGCAAAGTAATTTCCCTTGTTTCGATTCTTCTCCCGATTTTGCAGAAATTGCTACCGCAATGGTTTGTTCTGGGGGAGCCTACACCTATAACCATAATGCTTCTGATAGAGATTTAGATTCTATTGCATACAAGTGGGGACAGCCTCTCGATTATTTTGATGCTGGATATGGTCCTGGGTTCAACCCTCCAACATACCCAGCCATTGTGCCGTTTCAATCACCTTATAGCTTAAACAGCCCCTTACCTGGCTCCCCAACATTAAACGTAAGTACTGGCGAAATAGACTTTAACGCCAGCGTTCAAGGGGAGTTTGTAACTTGTGTAAAAATAGAATCTTGGCGGTGTGGGCAACTACTAAGCGAAGTGTTTCGAGAAATACAGCTTGTAATTACGAGTTGTACCTCAAACGATGCTCCAGTAGTTTCAATTACCGATTTAGCAGGAAACCCCATCTCATATTCCGATACCGTATTTGTAGGTGATGTCGTTTCATTTATATTAACTGGGGTTGATGTCGGTCAAGATGTAACCTTGTCTTCATCGAGCACGCAATACGGTACTAACTATGCAAATCCKAAYAGTGGYTGYGYKAAYCCTCCATGTGCCGTTTTGGGCCCCCCGCCTATTTCAGGGTCTATAACAGAAACCGATTCCGTAACCGTTCAGTTTAATTGGGAAACCGATTGTAATCATATATCTTACAATGATGCCTGCGCTACCGCATCTAACACCTATACTTTTGTTTTTAATATCCAAGATGATAATTGCCCTTCTGCTGGTAAATCGGTTGCTACAATTGCAATAACAGTTATCGCAAAACCGACAATCAACCCTCCTGACCTGCACTGCGCAGCAGTAAATCCAATTAATGGTGATGTAACATTAAGCTGGGCTATACCATTAGATACAGCAGCTACATTTGACAGCTACCATGTTTATTATTCTACTTCTCTTAATGGGCCTYWTWCWAKYSTTSANRGYWTYYWYWGCYACNCKCANAAMTWGCWANWYMCAWRYKRSTGCCAATGCCAATCAGCAAATCGCATTCCTGCCAGTAATCATAACCCGCCACAACATTCATCGCATAAGGGCTGTCATCAGAGACAATACCCTTACCACTGCGGTGCGAAACCACGGGGGCTTGAATACGTTTCGCAAGCGCAAGAACTTCTTGTGCCGCGTCCACTGCACCGATCCCAACCATGATCATCGGGTTTTTAGCCGCCGCGATCATTTTTGCCGCCTGCGCAATACTCTCAGGTGTAAAGTTCGGTGTCTCAACAGGCTTAGGTGTAATATCTACTTTCACACCAGCTTGGCCAAACACATCCCATGGCACTTCCACCGCAACAGGACGATTACGGCCTGACGTCATCTGTTGGAACGCGGTTGTCATAACTTCAGCGGCTTGCGACGGATGATCAATCCGCTCAGCCCATTTGGTCAAACCTTTCAAGGTTGCCAACTGATCTGGCAATTCGTGCAGCTGCCCGCGCCCCTGCCCGATGAGATGTGACATGATATTCCCTGTCAAACACATCACAGGTGCATTGGCACCATAAGCCGTACAAATCGCAGCCCCCGCATTTAAAATCCCAGGGCCAGGTACAACCGTAAACACCGCAGGTTTTCCGGTCGATGCCGCGTAGCCATAAGCCATGTAGGCCGAGCCTTGTTCATGTCTGGAATGAATAAAACGAATGTTATTTGAACGGCGCGCCAAGGCATCTGACAGCTCATAGCTATGTGCACCGGGGATGCCAAAAACCGTATCCACATCATGCGCACAAAGCGCATCAACCATAATGTCTGAAGTCGTATGTTTCATTCTATTCACCTAATTTATGTTATAATTCCGTCGCGTTTTTACGCTTAAATGTATTTTTGACGCAAAGCCCGCAGGCCACCACCAAGAACACCAACATCTGACCCAACAGCCAAGAAATTAACACCCATCTCGCGGTATGTTGCAATCAAAACAGGGTCAGACGTCAAGATACCTGACGCTTTACCAGCCTTGTTTATACGGGTCAGCGCATCGACGACAACCGCTTGCACTTCAGGTGCCCCCGGCTTGCCGAGATACCCCATATCTGCCGCTAAATCTGCAGGGCCAATAAAGACACCATCAACACCGTCAACCGCCAAAATTTCATCCAACGCCGCAACGCCGATTGAATTTTCAACCTGTAACAGCAAACAAATCTCAGCATCAGCCGTAGTCAGATAATCTGGAATTCCATTGAAATTAGACGCCCGTGCAAGAGCTGCGCCAACACCGCGCACACCTTTTGGCGCATAGGAAACTGATTTCACAATTTCACGTGCTTGATCCGCGCTTTCAATCATTGGAACCAATAAGCTTTGAACACCAATGTCCAAATATTGTTTTAACAACACCCGATCATCAGACGGCGGGCGCACAACACCCGACACAGGATAGCCATGGATCGCTTGTAATTGTGACATGATAACAGGCACATTATTGGGTGCATGTTCACCATCAATCAACAACCAATCATAGCCGGATTGTGCCGCCAATTCAGCCGTATATGGATTGGCTAAACCCAACCACATACCGATCAATTGTTCGTCTTTTTGCAAGGCCTCTTTAAAGAGGTTTTTTGGTGCTGGCATGGTTTTAGTCCCTATTCAAATGTGCAGCTAACACTGCCAAAATCGCCAAAGTCCGCTTCAATCAGCGCCCCTGACATTGTCTCGATTGGACGGATAAAGGATCCTGACAGGATAATATCACCCGCTTTTATTTCTAGCCCATATTGCGATATACGCCGTGCAAGCCAAACAACACTCTCAATTGGATCGTTCAACACACCCGCGCCCAGTCCAGTTTCTTCAACTTCACCGTTGCGCGATGCAATCGCACCGACCCAACGCAAATCAAACGCATCAATTGCATGGCGTTTATCACCCAGAACAACACCCGCATTTGCGGCATTATCAGAAATCGTATCAATCACACTGCGTGTACGGCCTGTTTTTTCGTCCTTACGCACAATCCGCGTATCTAGAATTTCAAGCGACGGGGTCACAAAATCAGTGGCCGTGATAACATCCGCATGGGTCACGTTTTCACCTGAAATCGGTGACTTCATCACAAAGGCAATTTCAGCCTCAACACGCGGTTGAATAAAACGACCTGCAGGAATGGTAGACCCATTTGCGAAATCCATATCATCAAACAAAATACCACTATCAGGAATATCAATGTTCAACGCATATTGCATCGCCTTGGATGTAAGACCAATTTTCCAACCGATCACACGACGCCCCTGCGCAAGCTTATGCGCCATAATACTTTTTTGAACGGCGTAAGCATCCGCCATATCCATTTCAGGATAATCAAGGGTCAGCAACCCAATTTGATCACGGCTGGTTTCTGCTGAAACCAACCGCGATGCTGSWTCTTGTACCTGATCTGGGGTCAAGCTCATGCTTCGTCTACCACGCCATTTGACAGACAGCCGATGCCTTCAACTTCAACTTCGACAACATCACCGGGTTTCAACCAGATCGGTGGGTCAAACCGTGCGCCCGCACCTGTAGGTGTCCCACAAATGATCACATCGCCTGGCACCAAAGTTGTGAATGTTGAGATGTAGTTAATAATCCGAGAGAAGCTAAACATCATACGGCTCGTACGATCTTCTTGGCGAATTTCACCGTTAACCTTTGTGGTCAAACGAATATCTGCCAATTGTTCTGGGTCTGTAAAAGGCACCAACCACGGGCCAATAGAACCAGAGCCGTCAAAGTTTTTACCTTGGGTTACGTTAAACTTAGCGTGACGTACCCAATCGCGTAAAGTACCCTCATTACAAAGTGTTAGCGCCGCAATGTGATCCAATGCCGTTTCTTGTGGAATGCGGCGGCCACCTTTACCAATCACAATGACAACTTCACCCTCATAATCCAACTGCTCAGATTCAGGCGGACGTGTAAGCGGTACATCATGGCCAACAAAAGAGCGTGGGAAACGAATAAACAATGACATGTTAGCAGGCGCTGCTTGGCCATCTTTATATTCAGCATTACGGTCTGGAAAGTTCACACCCACACAGATGATTTTTTCAGGCTTCGCCATTGGGATTTCATAGGTGATTTCATCGAATGAAAAATCAGCCTTACGACCTTGTCCAGCAGCAACCAAATCAGCCAATTTACCATCAACAACAGCATCTTGTAGCGTTGGATAAGCTGCACCAAGTTCATCTGTTAAATCAACAATACCATCGTCATTTACATAGCCATAACGGATTTTATTAGCCGCAGTAAATGCAGCAATACGGGCGGGAATTTCTCTTGTCATTGGTTAGGTTCCTTTTGTGCAGTTGGCAATAAATATGGCCACGGCAAATGTCTAAATTCACAGGTTTGCCTACGCAACTTAGCTGCGTAGGCAAAAAATCATAGGGGATTAAGGCGCAATAATCGGTTGCGCTTTCAAATCAGCCTCACGGGTGCCAACGCCGCCAAATTCTGAACCATGTTCAAACCAGCTACGCGGTGCAGGCGCACCCCACAAAGTTTGACGCTGTGGATCTTTAAGATCCCATTTAATAGGCTCCATATCTGGATCAACCGTTTGGTAATCAGAGCAATAAATCTCGGTACGATGACCATCTGGGTCAAGAATGTACAAGAAGAACGCATTTGAAATACCATGGCGTCCAGGGCCACGTTCAATATTTGTAACATACCCCGTTGTCGCCATCAGATCGCACAGATCAATAATGTTCAGCGGTGTTGGAACCCAAAATGCTGTATGGTGCAAACGCGGCCCCGTACCATTTGTAAATGCCACATCGTGAATACCGCCCTTACGGTGCATCCATGCKGCCCACAACTGACCTGTTTCTTCATCTTCRGTGTATTCTGTGACGCGAAAGCCCATCTCGTTGTAAAATGCAACGGATTCGTCAACATTTGGCGAGAAGCAGTTAAAGTGATCAATACGAAGTGGTTTAACCCCATGATAAAGCGCATATTTCTGATGGATTGGCTCTAGGCGATCCATTTTGTGATATAGCTCAATCGGCGCACCAAAACAGTCAACACTGTGCAAAGTACGGCCCTGATAAGGACGCTCTACCCATGATGTCGGCAGGCCTTTACCTTTGAACCAAACTTCGGCCTTGTCCAGATCTTCTTCTGAAAACACCTTATAAGACAAATAGCTTACACTAGCTTTTTCGCCTTGGCGCAAGAYCATACAGTGATGACCACGCTCTTCCATTGCACGCAAATAGACAGTATTTTYGTCTTCATCTGTGACTTGTARGCCCAGCATGTCAGCGTAATATTTACGACTAGCTGCAAGGTCAGTAACGATATATTCAACATGGCTTAGACGCACAATGTTGAACGCGGGGTATAGGTTATATTCTGGAACTGGCATGAATTCCTCCGTATGCCTGTGAACGTCTGATCAGAACAATCAAACGTCCAATTACTGTAAGATAAGCGCTGTTTAGCCGCCTAGTTTAGGAATGTGGTGGTCGCCTGTCGCAAGACAAACATTGTGTGTTTCCATATAGAAATCAAAGGACCAATCGCCACCATCACGGCCAATACCTGAATTTTTCACACCGCCAAAAGGGGTTGGCAAATGACGTACATTTTCAGAATTAACCCACATCATGCCTGCTTCCAGACGATCCGTCATCCACAAGGCACGTGTTAAATCTTTCGTCCAAATATAGGCCGCCAAACCATATTCTGTATCATTGGCAATCGCCAAAGCTTCCTCTTTATCCTTAAAAGGAATAGCCGTCAGTACTGGGCCAAAGATCTCTTCTTGTGCAATACGCATATCGTTGGTTGCATTGGTGAACAATGTTGGGCGCACGTAGCAGCCTTCATCCCCAACCTTAACGCCACCCGCCGCAATCGTCGCGCCATCTTCTTTAGCGATATCGAAATACGACAGAACCTTTTTCTCATGGATTGGGTGGATCAATGGGCCGACAACTGTCTCAGGATCAAGCGGATGCCCAACCTTAATTGCGTCCGCTTTTTCAGCAACACGCTTGGTGAACTCTTCGTAGATAGAATCTTGAATCAAAACACGTGACGATGACGTGCAACGCTCGCCGTTCAGTGAATAAATCATAAAGACAGCCGCATCGACAGCGCGTTCAATATCTGCATCTTCAAACACAATGACGGGGTTTTTTCCGCCAAGCTCAAAATGCACACGTTTCAACGTATCAGCCGCTTGCTTCATAATCATAGAGCCGGTGCGACCTTCTCCAACCAAGGCAAGCGCCTTAATATCGGGGTGCTCTGTCAGTGCTTTACCAGCACCTTCGCCCAGACCGTTAACCACGTTCCAAACACCTTTTGGCAAGCCAGCACTTTCAGCGATTTCAACCAACAACTTAGCAGTCATCGGCGAGAATTCCGCAGGTTTATGAACAACAGTACACCCTGACGCCAACGCAGGCGCGATCTTCCATGTAGACAACATAAACGGCGTGTTCCACGGTGTGATCACCCCAATCGGGCCAATCGGACGGCGCGATGTCATGTTAATCTGGCCAGGCGCATAAATCGTCTGCCCATCACGTGCTTCTGGCGCTTTATCCGCAAAGAAACGGAAATTCGCAGCACCGCGCAAAGCGGCTTTGCCCATGAAGCGAATAGATTGCCCCGTGTCCATTGCCTCAACAAACGCAATTTCTTCGGCGCGCTCAACAATCGCATCAGCAACATCGTTCAAGATTTTACGACGCTCGACCCCCGACAGGTCACGCCACGCAGGAAAGGCGGCGGCAGCGGCACGGGCAGCAGCATCAATATCGGCCGCATCACCCTTTGCAACATGCGCAAGAACTTTACCATCAACAGGCGAAAGAATTTCAAATACCTCACCAGATTGTGCAGGTATAGAGGCGCCGTTAATGTGGTTCAGAACACCCTCAGCACGAAAGCGCGCTAAATAAGTTTCTGCTTTTGCAAGATTTTTCTCAAGGCTAGTCATCTATAATAGCTCTCTTTCAATTCTAGTTTTTCAGGGCAAGACGGCCACGAACTGTATTTAGCTTCCAGCTTGTGTCCGAATTAATTTCATTAATTTCCAGCGACAACGCAAAGAACCCAGTCTCTAACTGTTTGGCAAATTCAGTCCGCGCAACGCCATAAATGGCCTCGCCCGCACGCTGTCTTGTTTCCAAATCACGCCCCGTACCCATGCGAATCTGCATATGTACAAAGCTATTTTTAGGATCGGCATCTGCCATTGCGAATGTATCAACACACACCGCGCGGACGCGCACCCCCGCAGTCGGGAAAACGCCCGTAGCAATCATCTCAAGTCGCAAGGCATTACAGATAGACGGCATGTCTACTTGTGGCTCTAGGTTGGCAGTATATTCAATAATAAGATGTGGCATCATTTTCCCCCGTTTAACTTAACATGTTAAATTAAACGGGGTTTGTCAAGTTCTATCTCTGTTAGAACTACATTTTTTACATCAGGGACGGTAAGAACAAGGCAAGCCCCGGGAATAAAACCAGTAACGCGATGCGGAAAATATCCGCAATGATGAACGGTACGATCCCTTTAACAATATCACGCTGCCCAACATCGGGGGCGACGCCTTGGATCACAAACAAATTCATTCCAATAGGCGGCGTAATCAAGCCAATTTCAGCAACAGATACGATCAAAATACCAAACCAAATCGGATCATAGCCAAGCGAACTAACGATGGGAAACACCACTGGAATGGTCAGCAACATCATTGATAGCGCGTCCATAAAGCAGCCCAAAATCACGTAGAATACGATGATAACCAGCATAACGCCCCAAGCGGGTAAGCCTGCATCTGTCACCCAACCGCCCAAAAGCGTGGTTAAGCCTGTCCCTTCAATTAAGAAGTTAAACATCGCCGCACCAATCAAGATCATAAAGATCATCGATGATGTCCGGGCGGTTTCAAGTGCCGCACTAAACATATTTGTCCAACGCGACGTCTTACTACCCAACACAATTGCGAGCATAAAGGCACCAATCGCGCCCACAGCGGCCGCCTCTGTTGGTGAAAAGAACCCTGCATAAAGACCGCCAATAACAACAGTAAACAAGCCGACGACAGGCATGACTCGACGCATCACAGCCGCACGGTCGATACTGTCATCCTTCTCAGGAAGCTTAACCAACGACGGGTCCAAACGAATAGAAATCACAACAGTCGCAATATACAGCCCCGTTGCRATCAGCCCGGGAATAAGCGCCGCCGCGAATAATTTACCAATCGAAGTTTCCGTCAACAATGCATAGATCACCAGCAAAACGGATGGCGGAATAAGCACACCTAACGTACCCGCCGCCGCAACTGTCGCCGCACTAATACTTTTGGCATAACCCGCCCGCAACATTTCAGGCACCGCAATGCGACCCATCGTTGCCGCCGTCGCCAAAGACGATCCACAAATAGCGCCAAAAATTGCGCAGGCCCCAATCGCCGCAATTGCAAGTCCGCCCCGAAAACGCCCAACCATCAGGTTTACCGCATCAAATAAACTGCGTGATAACCCTGCATGCGCGGCAAAAACACCCATGCCAACGAACAATGGCACAACGGATAGCCCATAAGGAAATACCGCCTCAAAAGGTGCGGAACCCAAAATGTAGCCAGCCATGCCCCAGCCATTCAAAAGACCAAAACCAATGACGCCCACACTCAACATCGAAATGCTAACGGGAACCCCTATCATTGTTAGAAACAAGGCGGCTAAGAAAGCCCATACGCCTGCCATTTCACTTGTCATTTTACTATTCCTATCAGACTTTTTTGCCAGTTAAAATTTCAAAAAGAAGCACCAGAACAGCCACAACCGAAAGGCCGAGACCAAGAACCACGGGCCCCCAAAAATATGCCATTGGCAAACCAAGGTTTTGCGAAATATCATTGCCTTCAATAACCCGTTGCAGACCCGCAAAATTGTAAACAGTTAACGCAACTACGATCCCCAAAACCAGTAAACAGACAGCGAATGCCAGCGTTTTTCGAACCGGTTTTGAAAGCATTTCCAGCAACAATTCCACGCGAACGTGACCCTGTTCCAAAAATGTATAGGGCATCGCAAGAAAAGCGCCTGCAATGATAAACAGCTGAACGTAATCAACAACACCGGGCAGTCCTACGCCCTTAATTCGCAGCAGAATATCAACCACTGTCACTAAGGCCGCCAGTCCAAAAGACACAGCGCCCAGCACAGCCAAGCCTTGAAAAATATTATGTATAAATTTTGTCATCGTCGCCTCCCAGCGTACCCACCCACGAGAGTGGATGGGTACAATAAGGTTTAGTGTTTAGCGTCAGCCTCAGCTTGATATTTAACTACCAACTCTTGCGCACGGGCATAGATTTCGTCAACGTTTTTAACGCCACCATCACCACGTAGGCTGTCATGATATGTTGCAATCACAGGCGTCATTGTTTCCGTCCAAACAGCTTTTTCAGCATCTGTCAGCACAATAATATTGTTACCAGCTTCGATTGCTTGCGCTTTACCAGGGGCGTCCCATTTGTTCCAATAGTCGCCCATCTTATTAACCAATGTACGGTTAGACGCAGCATCGACACAGGTCTGTGCCTCTGCAGACAAGCTTTTATATGACTTTTCGTTCATACCGAACCAAAACGATGTCGTGTAAATACCAGCGTCTGTGTGGTTTTCAAGAACTTCTGCAAGTTTAAACCCTGAAACGGCTTCCCAAGGGAAAACTGTACCGTCGGCTGTACCTTTAGATAGGACTTCATATGTTTCAGTCGGCGGAACACCCACTGGAATACCACCAAGCGCGGTAATCATAATCGCGGCAGCAGGCGACGGCGTACGAATGCGCAAACCAGCAACATCAGTAGGAAGACGAACAGCCTTACCGTTCGTGTGGATCATGCCAGCGTTATGCGCGTGTAAGGCCAAAACCTTCATGCCATCATAAGATTCTGAAATCAAACCTTCTTCGAACAATGTCCACAATGTATTTGAATTCGCGTGGGCACTTTTAGCCAACAACGGTGTATCAATTACGGTTGATGCATTGAAACGATTGCGTGGGAAATGGTTCAAACCATGCGCCACATCAATCAAACCGGCACGCAAATACTCTTCGAGCTTACCAAAATTACCCAACTGTGAACCACCTGTGTGGAATTCAAACTGAACATCACCTTTGGTACATTCTGTAACTTGCTTGGTCCAATCCAATGCAAAATCAGCATGCGGACCCGCACCTGTTGGCCAGCCGTGCGCAAATTTCAAAGTAACAGGCTCGGCACTTGCCGCACCCGCCAATAGGCCAGTTGCAACCAATACGCTTATAATAGATTTTTTCATTCTTCTCTCCATAAGTAACTTACCCCGCCCAAAGCTGGACAGGCTTATCGTTCAAATGTAGGAAACACATCGCACTGAGGGGAAAGCCCCCCGTACATAACATTTATTTAAGACTCCCAAACACATCAAAAACATTGGCTTAGTGCTACAAGTCTTCTCCCACAGAGTTATACTATTGTGTTAAATAAAATGGTCAATGTAAATAATAAGGTCATTAGCTTAAATAATAAGATCGTCAACGCAAATAATAAGATAAGCAGTGTAAATTTTACATATTAAAACGCTTTATTTACATGTCTAAGCTGGATGTATAACATAATTTAACATGCTAATAATTATTTGGAACACCCCATGAAAACGGCCAGCGAACAACCACACACCACAGAAGATTCTCAAATCATTACAGAATTATCGCAGGCTATTGGCGCAAAAAACCTACTGCAAACCTCCGATGACATGGCGCCGTTTTCAACAGACTGGACACATAATTTTTCAAGCACACCTCTTGCTGTCGCCCGCCCCCTTACCAGTAATGAGGTTTCTCAAATCGTCCAGATTTGCGCAGAACACAAAATCGCGATCGTGCCACAAGGCGGTAATACAGGGCTTTGCGGTGGATCAATTCCAACACAAAACCGCAAATCAATCATTCTATCGCTCAGCAGAATGAATAAAATCCGCACCATTGATCCCGTTGCGCGCACCGCAACCGTTGATGCAGGTGTCGTTCTAGAAGTTTTACAAAACAAAGTGGCCGAATTTGACCTGCTATTCCCCCTGATGTTTGGCGCACGGGGCAGCTGTACAATTGGCGGCAATCTGTCGACAAATGCGGGCGGCTCTAACGTTATCCGCTACGGCAACACCCGCGAACTCTGCCTCGGTATTGAAGCCGTCTTGCCTGATGGTAGCATTATCAATGCCTTAACGGGCCTGCGCAAAGACAACACAGGGTATGATTTGAAAAACCTGTTGATCGGYGCCGAAGGAACCCTTGGYATTATCACAGGCGCAGTTGTCAAACTCGCACCGCAACCCAAAGTCCGTGCAACGGCATTTCTATCCCTCGCAGACTTAAAAGACGCGGGCGATATTCTAAACAAAATCCAAGATGCATTGGGCGGCACCGTAGAAGCATATGAATACATGCCGCGCCCCATCATAGAGGCAATCTGTAGCGCCTTCCCAGACATTCGCGCCCCGTTAGAACAGCCCGCCGAAGTTGGGATTTTACTAGAAGTTGCCTCAAGCCGCATGGATGATTGCGCCGAATTAGACGACGGCACAATCGCGCTGGAAACCCGCCTGCTGGAAACACTTTCCGAGCTTATGGAATCCGAACATATYCTCRATGCGACCTTTGCCAGCTCAGAGCAACACCGCCTAGACTTATGGCATATGCGCGAATCTGTTTTGGAATCCATCGGGGCGTCTGGCACCGCCTACCACCTAGACATTGCCCTGCCGCTGTCCAACATTGATGACTTCATCAAAAAAATGGACGTAAAAGCCCAAGCTGAAGGGTTTCGAACCTTAACAATTGGGCACTTGGGCGATGGCAACTTGCACTATGCCCTGCTTGCCGAGAAAGACCGCGACTGGGATACATTAGACCTAGACGGCACAAAAGCATTCGCGTTTGAACTGCTTGCAAAAATGAATGGATCATTCAGTGCGGAACACGGCATTGGGCTGACCAAAAAAGATCTTCTCAACACTTACAAAGAACCATCCCAGCATCAAATGATGCGCCTTATCAAGACCGCCCTTGATCCGAACAACATAATGAACCCTGACAAAATGCTAACCTTGTAGCCTACTTAAAATTTGTCTTTTCTGCCGCTTCGCGCAACATATCAAGCAATCGCAAAAGCTCTGACATGTTTTCAACGCCAAAAGAATTTTCAATATCTTTATAGATTGCCTCTGAATGAACCGAGGCCGAATTAAACAAATCTTGGCCTTCTTTGGACAAGACAATCGAATGCCGGCGGCCATCCTCAGTCTTCACCGTGTGGATCAAACCTTTTGATGCAAGGGTCTTGAAAATACGGGTCAGCGAAGGCGCCAAAATAACACAGCGTTCCGACAACGTTTTAGAATCCAGCGGCGACTCGTCAGCCAACGCCCGTAATACGCGCCATTGCTGCAAAGTTAATCCATATTGTTCGACATGTTTTTTAAAACGTCGCATTGTGGAATCGCGCGCCCGCAAAAGTGCGATGGGTAACGCCCGTTGAAAACTACGCAAACGGTTAACACTATCGTCGTTCATATGTACCCTCGATGTCATTAAGATATGAAACATTCACATCTTAATACTTTCATACGAAAATATTTTCTAAATGCCAATAGGCCACATATAAAATTCCACAGTAGCACCCAGATCTAATTTTAGGTGTAAATCAGCGCAAAACCATTATTTATTAATGTGATAGCGCATCATTTATTGACTAAGACGCCAAGCTACATTAATAAAAATAATATATTTTATATAAGCTGCACACATAAACTATGTCCAGTTTTTAGATATCTGCAGCAATTACGTTCAGACCAATTAGGCGAAAACCCATGAATAGACAGACAATATTAATCGCGCTTTGCTTGGGCGCTTTGTCCACAATCGCCCCCTTTGCCATGGACATGTATCTGTCTGCAATGCCGACAATGGCGCAGGAATTCAATGTAACCGACGGAAAAATAGAGCTTACCTTGGTTGGCTTTTTGTTCGGATTTTGTTGCGGACAATTATTCTTTGGCCCTGCTTCAGACACACTGGGCCGTAAGCCTGTTCTTATTTTCGGCCTTAGCCTGTTTTTTATTGCATCTTTGGGGTGTTTATCTGCCTCAACCCTTACAGAACTAATCGCTTGGCGCGTTGGCCAAGGCATTGGCGGATCGGTCGGTATCGTTCTCTCGATTGCCATCGTACGTGATCTTTTTACAGGGAAAATGGCGACACGATTAATGGCGCTCGTCATGGCTGTATCAAGTGTTGCACCCGTCATCGCCCCCGCCATTGGCAGCCTAATCTTGCGTTCTTATTCTTGGCACACCATCTTTATTTTCTTGGCCGTATTCAGCTTATTTTGCATCACTCTGATCTTCATCATCTTACCAGAAACCCGCAGCGCTGAAAGACGCGCAAACAGTCATCCACGCCGCGCATTTAGCACCTATCGTCGGTTGTTTTCTAGCCGAGATTTTATGCCATATGCCGCAACATCCGCATTAAGCCAAGCCAGCTTATTCGTCTATATTGCAGGGTCACCCTTTGTTTTCATTAGCCTTTACGGCTTAACACCGTTTCAGTTTTCTATGGTCTTCGCCCTAAACGCCGTTGCGATCACGATCGGAACATTCATTGGCGCATGGCTGTCTGAAAAGTTTGGCCCACGCAAAGCAACCAAGGCAACCGCCCTCCTACGCTTCATCTTTTCGATGATACTTTTAGGGGTCTATTTACTCGGCTTAACAGCCCTRCCCTWYATCCTTATCCCCTTATTTTTCTCCATTCTGACCTTCGGCATGATCTTCCCGATAACCACCGTTTTAGCGCTAGATAAACAAGCCCAAGAAGCTGGCAGTGCGTCTGCATTAATGGGTGCGCTTGGATTTGGTAGCGGCGCATTAGCCAGCRTTCTACTCAGYATATTTGCAGATGGCAGTGCATTACCCTTGTATATTATCATGGTTGCAACRGCTGGTTTCGCSGCGCTTATAACATGGCGATACTTTGAACGTTGGGAAACCGATGAAGGCATCACCGCGCCCTAATCATGGCCCATAATTAAGGCGCGCTACGCACAACATCCGCAATCGCACGGGCGAATTTTGTAACATCTTCACTGCGCAGCCCTGCGATATTACACCGCCCATTTCCCATCATGAAAATAGCGTGCTTGTCACGCAATGCACCCACTTGTTCAGGGGTCAGTCCCAGCAATGAAAACAACCCACATTGAGTTTTGAGGAAATCAAAACGGTCACTATTTGTCTCTACCCGTAACGCCTGTGCCAACGCGCCCCGAATGTCATTAATCCGTAACCGCATCTCGGCTAGCTCTGCCAACCATTGTTGTTTTAAGTCAGAATTAGACAAAATATTCTGCACAACAGACGCGCCGTGGTCTGGCGGCATTCCATAATTTGCTTGTGCCAACTGCGCCATACTACCCAAAATACGCGGCCGCATATCTGCATCTTTGCACTGTATCAAAGCAACGCCCGCGCGTTCGCGGTAAATCGCAAAGTTCTTAGAACATGTCATTGCGACCATTAACTCTGGTAGTTTCTGCGCCAAAATGCGCAGGCCTTCAGCATCTTCATCAAGCCCCCGGCTGAGACCTTGATAGGCCATATCAACCAACGGGATCGCCCCTGTTGCCAATAATATTTCACTGATTTCATCCCACTGACAGGTCGATAAATCCGCACCCGTTGGATTGTGACAACAGCCTTGCAGTAAAACGATATCGCCTTTGGGAATATTTATAAGCGTGTCGCGCATCGCCACAAAATCAACAGATCCAGTCGAGCTATCATAATAAGGATACTCAAAACACTGCACATCCACTTGCTGAATAATCGGCAAATGATTGCCCCATGTTGGCGTAGGAACCCAGATTTTAGCATCAGGATTTGCCACAGCGACCAGCTCAATCAACAACCGTAGCGCCGAAACGCCCCCAGGTGTTTGAACAACTGCAGTCTGTTTCGCACAAAACGCGCGGCCCAGCAAAAGTTCTGCCATCAGATCACTGAACGCTTTATTGCCCAAGGTTCCGACATAAGCTTTCGATGTTTGTGTATCTAACAATTGCTTTTCAGCAGCCAGAACTGACTTGAAAATAGCACTTTTATTTGAAGCATCCTTATAGACACCCACGCTAAGATCAATTTTGTCTGTACGTGTGTCCGTTCGAAAATCCTCAGTCACCTGCATGACAACATCTGGCCGAGGTTCTTTTAACCGCTCAAACATCAGTCTCTCCAAATTCGAATAGTACAAGCACATGCCTGCCTATGTTCGGAGAGACTAATTAATGTGTTAAGCAAGATCAACCACGATACATTTCAGAGCGGTAAATATTATTTAGGCAGGCTGAATACCACGTTGGTTTGCCCCGTCCCTGAACTTGGGAAATACTCGGTTACGACTTCACCGCTGCCTTCATATTTATCCCAACCCAAAGCACCGAACAGCATCACAGTGTCATGCATATCGCCTTCACCCTCACAGTGTTTTGCATAGTCTGGCAACATTTTCAAAAATGTACCGATTTCACCGCGTTGCCATAAATCCAAAACATGTAAGTCCATCTCTTGGTTAAATTGACTAGAGATTGTAAACGTACCGTTGTTTTCATCATAGATATCATTCGGCCAAATACGGTGTGACAAAGACCCCGATGCAATCAATGCAACATTTGAATCACTGGCTTCAATCGCCGTCATGATAGCTTCACCCAATTTTCTAGATGCTTCTTGGCTGTGAACAGTACACATTGCGGCAACAGAAACGACTTTTAGATCCCCTTTTGGGTTCAGATAGCGCATGGGGACCAACGTGCCATATTCCAACTCTAAGGAATCAACCTGATGTGAAAGCGTATAAACGCCTCTCTCACAGGCCTTTTCAGCAATCAAATCGCCAAGCACTGCATTCCCCGTGTATTCATAATCTAAATCTTTGATAAATTGAGGAAATTCATTCGATGTAAATCGCCCCTTATAGTGATGGTTCGCATTAACGTGATAGGCTGCATTCACCAACCAATGCGTGTCCAGAACAACAACAGTATCCGCGCCAGCTTCGCGAATGCGGCGTCCAATTTCAATATGCCCGTCAATCGCGGCTTGCCGTTTACCCTTCAACGGCCCGTCTTGTTCCGACATAATCATTGTCGGAACATGTGTCATCTTTGCCGCTAGTACAAGTTTACCCATGTTAAATCCTCCTATGTATTTAACATGTTATATAAAATGCGCGTTACGGTCTTTGATCTATGTCAATATCCATCAATTAAGTAAAACAGATATCACATCAATGATCGGCAGACTTAAATCTAGGGGCTGTCATACTAACGAAACGGACTGCCCGCTTGGTTGCGGACAGTCCCTATTTTACACCAACCACAAAACGCGATAACGCATTTCGAAATTGACGCTGATTAAACTCTATGAATTATTTCATAGCCAAAAGTGTATCAACACGCTCGGTCACGCGCGCTTTGTCGTAATAATCGTAATACGACGCTTTCAACAAATGCGGAGGTCCAAAGAAGAACCGTTCATACAACACCTGACGATTGCCAAAGCCAGAGATCGCCACGTCATGTGCAAGACGGAACAGCGCCGTGCGATCCCGTGCATCCAAGTTTGCAACTTGGAAATACTGCATAACATCAGCCGACATTTCATTCTCAAAATCAGCTTCTGCTGGTGTCGCCATCAAGGATGATGACCCAAGTTGCTGAATGATCTCAATCATGCGCGGGTAGAATACTGGAAACAAATTGCGGGACGTATCTAGCGGGCTACGCAACGGAACGTAGTTACCAAATTCATCTTCATGCGCTTCATTTTCCGCCTGTTTTACCAAAGCACGAATAGTTTCGGTCATGATCATAACCTCTGAAACCATTCCCTTCATTGCCATGTCTTTATCGCGACCCGTTGCTTGAAGCATTGAAATCAACAACCCTGTGATAAACTCGGCTTTAGCCAATTTCCCGCAAGAAACTTGATGCGCCATATGGGTTACAGAATGCGTTGCGTTAAACGCTTGGTTACACAATTCTGGCTGGCCATACATAAAGACCCGCTCCCAAGGAACCAATACATTATCAAAGATAACAACCGCATCCATTTCTTCATAACGTGATGCCAAAGGCGCATCAAACGTGGATTTACCATTGTCATATGTATCACGGCAAAGCAGCTTCAAACCTGGTGTTGAAATCGGAATAGCAAAGGCAAAAGCGAACGGAATATTGTCGTCAGAAGCACGCAATAGCATCGATGGAAACACTTCAATTTCATCCGCTGACGGACCAAGCGTTGCCAACAGGCGCGCACCATTCACAATAATTCCTGCGTCGGTTTCTTTAACCACATGCAACGCAACTTCAGCACTGTTTTTACCTGCAGAAGCCTGCGCATGGCTAACCTGAGGGTTCACCAAAGTATGTGTTAGAACTTTATCGTTTGTGCGCACATGATCATAAAAATTAGTCATGTTAGCCGCAAAATCAGCTTGGCCTTTTGTGCCCTGCGCTAAGAATGAAGTGGCTTCGGAAAACGCCATAACAGACGTGTTTTTGTAATCTGGCGTACGACCAAACATGCCGTTCGACCATTTGGCCCACTCATAATAACCGACGCCACGCGCTTTGATATCATCAACCGATTTTGTCGTCTTAAACGAAAGCCCGCACCGCGTACCATCGTCGGCCACATAAGTGACTTTATCTTTATAAGCGTCTTCATGTTGACGGTCCATAAAGCTGGCAAGCGTAGAAATCCCGCGCGCAATGCCCTTTTCTTTGGTAACGTCTTTGACCCGCTTACCGCCAGTCCAGATTTCRCGGTCGTCTTGCAGACCTTTAATATATTCAGCACCCGTGCGGATACCGTTTCCYTTGGTGTATTCCATACTCATGTGTTCTTCTCCCTTGGCGTYGTCTGGTTCAAAATTTCGTCCAGCTTAACCCCTTCCATTGATGTCGTGATTTTTGATAATGTAACTTCCAAAAGCGTCCATTCAGCTTCAGAAAGTGTCGCTCTTAAATAGGCCTGAATACGCTCGACACAGGGCTGTGCTTCGGCTTGCAGTGCGCGGCCTTTTGCCGTTGCCACCACATAAACACTACGGCGGTCTTCAACGGATCGTACCCGTGAAACCAAACCCTTTTTTTCCAACCGATCCAACACGCCCACAAGGCTGGGTGCTGGCAACAAAGTTTGCCGTGACAAATTCTGYGAGGTCATCGATGTGGAATGCCAAAGAACCCGCAACACCCGCCACTGCTGTTCCGTCACATCAAAGCGCGCAAACAATTGACGGTGAACAGGCAGAACCTGATCCAACGTATAATTAAGCATCATAGGTAACGAACGACGAAACTCTAGCATCTGCGATTCCTCATGTTGTTTAACATGTATATAGTTAATATATGAATAATTCAACAATTAATATTACACATGTTAAAAGACTAGGAGTCCGAACAATGCTTTGCGGCGGCCTCTATCAAAAAATCACGCATCCAGCATGTTGCCAGATCATTTGACCGCGTGCGGTGCCATTGCAGGTTTTCAGTAATTTGCGGAATAGGCAGCGGAACAGGCAATGCCCGCAACCCTGAATTTTCAGGCAAGCTTTCCCAGAGACTACGGTGGATTGTAGCCACCAACGGCGTACCAGGCAAACATTCTGGTAACAGCGTAAAGCTCGGCAAAGATATCGTCGTTTTTAAACTGATCTGTTGGCCACTAATCCATTGCTCAAAATGACTGCCTTGCCAATTTGACCCAAATGCCGTTGCCGCATGGCGCAAAGATAGAAATGTCTCACGATCAAGACTACCCTTAATCGTAGGATGATTTTGACAAAATACACAGACAAATTCATCTGTGAATAAAGCCATATGCGGGTGCTCATCATTCAAAAAACGATTGGGAACAATCACAAAATCCACCTCTCCGCGCTGAAACTCTTCAGACGCTTGCACGTCAACAGGTAAAACCGTCAGAGAAACATCAGGGGCGATCTTTGTAAGCCGCGCCAAAGCAGGCGCCAACAAAACCCGCACCACATAATCTGTTGCCATCACTTTAAAATTGCGCTGTGCCGTGCTGGGCGTGAACTCTGGTCGCATTTGTCCGAAATGCCGTGTTGCATTCAATAAATGCGTAGATGTTTCATATAAAGCTAGACCAAATTCAGTCGGGATCATCTTACGCCCGACCTGTTCCACAATCGGATCTTCGAAATGTTCGCGTAAACGTCCAAGCGCACGGCTCAACGCTGGTTGGGTTAATCGCAGCTCTTTCGCGGCATCTGACACCGAACGTTTTCGCAAAATTGCCTCTAGGGCAATGATCAAATTTAGGTCCAATCGGTCGAGTCTCATGCATTACTCCTATGCATACATTATATGAATCCTATTCATTTGACATATTCTATAGGCCAAAATACGTTTCGGGGCTAGAGACATATTTAGGGGGAAACATGTCCAAACCACTTCTCAATCCAGCAGTTGAAAACACAANTAATGCGCTGGATACGGTCATGCGCATCAATCAAGCCAGCGTCAGCTTTGGCGATTTGAACGTACTKAATAAAATTGATTTAGAAATAAACTCTGGCGAATTTGTCTGTGTTATTGGTCCCTCTGGTAGCGGAAAAACAACGTTATTGCGTCTGCTTGCAGGACTAATTCAACCCCAGTCAGGCGAAGTTTTATACCGTGRAAAACCCCAAACAGGCCCCGCACGCGAAGTCGCCATTGTGTTCCAAGATTACACCAACGCGCTGCTACCATGGCGCACAGCGGCAGGGAATATTTCACTCGCACTTGAGGGTGGCAAACTGTCCAAGTCAGAACGAGCCGACCGTATCAACGAACTTTTGAAAAAAGTTGGCCTAGGCGATCACGCTCAACGCTTCCCTTCTGAAATGTCGGGCGGCATGCAACAACGTCTTCAAATCGCCCGCTGCCTTGCACAAAACCCTCGCGTTTTGTTAATGGATGAACCGTTCGGCGCGCTTGACGCAATGACACGCCAACGCCTGCAAGACGAGATATTAGACATCGTTTCAGACACWGGCGTCACCGCATTCTTTGTGACCCATGATCTAGAAGAAGCCATCTACCTTGGCGACCGTATCATTGCACTTGAACCAAACCCTGGACGGATCAACACCATTTTTGACGTGGATCTACCGCGCCCACGCGATCAATTAACAACCCGCGAAATGCCCGAATTYCTGACACTACGCCGTGCCTTATTCGACTTCATCATGCAGTTTGAACAATGATGCGCGCACGCGGCATTATCGTCCCGCTCATCCTACTTGCCATCTGGCAACTTTTTAGCCTGCAAGGGATTAAAAGTGATACCTTAGCCGCGCCCATCGCCATAATAATCGCGCTGTTTCATGCAATATTCAGCACCAGCCTTTGGTCAGACACAGCCGAGACACTGATTGCCGCAGGCGTCGGATTATTTCTGGGCGGCGGGTTTGGCTTAGTCGCAGGCGCAATATTTGGCGTCATCCCACCCGTTGGGAAACTCATGTGGTTAACAATTGAGTTTTTACGCCCCCTGCCCGCCATCGCCATTGTTCCACTGGCGATTTTAACCCTCGGATTTGGCTATGCGATGGAAATTTCCATCGTGGCCTTTGCCACCTTTTTCCCTGTCTTAATCCTAACCCAAGCCGCCGTTCACCAAGTAGAACCCCGCCTAATGGAAGTCGCCCAAGTCATGCGATTATCCCCCATGGCGCGGATGACAAAAATCATTGTGCCCGCCGTACTACCGAACGTTTTTATCGCCCTTAGATTGGCCGCAGGTCTTGCCTTGATTGTTGCCAYTACCGTTGAGATTTCAGCCAACCCAATCGGTTTAGGTTCTCGCATCATGCAAGCAGGCCAATCTTTGCGCCCCGCTGAAATGTTCGCAAGCCTCATCTGGATTGGCCTGCTCGGTTGGGCTGTAAACCTTGGCCTTATGCGTCTTGAAAATCGTCTATTTTCCGCCCGTACAGGAGGCCAGTCATGAACAGCAAAACATCCCCGCTTTGGTACATCGGATCCCTTGGCGTTGTCCTATTAATMSTCTTCGCATGGCAGTATTTGGCAGACACCAAAATACTACCCCGCGCCTTTTTTCCGGGTCCTGACGTCACATGGAAAGCCCTGCAAAAAGGCTTTGCCTCAGGCGCAATGATCGACGAATGCATCGTCACCCTGCGCCGTATGGCATTCGGTTGGGTTCTCGCATCCATCATCGGCATCGTGCTCGGCACCCTGATCGGAATGTCGCGTACCTTACAAATCTACATCGCCCCAATGCTAGAGGCACTGCGCCCACTGCCAGCATCCGCACTCGCCCCATTGGCCGCCCTGATTTTTGGTCTCTCTGACGCCATGATCATTGCCCTCGTCGCATTCGGCGCACTCTGGCCAATGCTGATGACAACCGTACACGGCTTCGCAAATGTGCATCCGCGCAAATTAGAAGTCTCAAAAGCTTTAGGTCTATCACAATTCGACTATGCCAGAAAAATAGCGCTGCCTTCCGCCATGCCCGATATTTTAGGCGGGCTACGCCTCGGTCTCACAATCGCGCTAATCCTGACAGTTGTCGGTGAAATGATCACCGTCCAAAGCGGCCTTGGCAGTCGGATTATCATTGCCGCAAGACGCTTCAATGCCGCCGATATTTTCGCAGGAATTGTCTTGCTCGGTGCCATAGGATTTTTAACCAATGCAGGTCTTGCATTGATCGAACGCCACGCCTTGCGCTGGCAAGCAAAGTTTTAACCAAGGAGGAAACACAATGATTTCTAAGAAAATAATGGCGCTCGCCGTCGCAATAGGTCTTGCACCCCCTGCAATGGCACAAACAGATGTGACACTGATGTACACAGCAACCGCCCCGTTCGTCGCGGCGTTCGTCGCCAAAGACCAGGGCTTTTTTGAAAAGAACGGTATAAACGTCACAATGCAACTTGGCCAAAATGGTTCTGTTGTCTTGGCAGGCGTTGTTTCTGGATCAGCCCAAGTCGGCATTCCAACACCAACAGTTGTTTTTCAAGCTGTTGAAAACGGTCTAGACCTGCGCATGTTCGCGGCAACAAACATCTTTCCAGACGATACAATATCTGGCCTTGTTGCTGGCGTTGACAGTGGCATTGAAAAAGCATCCGATCTGAATGGCCGTAAAATTGGCGTACCTGGCATTGGCGGTCTGCTTCATGTTGTCATGCGCAAATGGGTTGATGAAAATGGCGGTGACAGCTCTACCATCAACATCGTTGAAGTCAT
>NVSA01000013.1 GCA_002401045.1 Paracoccaceae bacterium | reverse complement strand
GCGTACAACATCAACTTCAACTTCACGTTTCTGATTTTCGCGGATCGCAATATATTCCATCTCTGCGGTAATAATCCCTGCCCGTGCATAGGCAAGCTGCGTCACGGCCTGTCCATTTTTTGCCTTTAGCGGCAATGGCTTCACAGGAAATTCAGGGGTTAATCTATCGCCTTTTACAAATCCGTTATCCGCCGATTGAATATCACGACCTTGATATTCCTCAACATCGCCACGCGCTAAAATCCAGTCACGACGCAAAGCGGCCAAACCTTTCGTAATGCTGATTTCCACATCAGGATCAGTATAAGGCCCAGAGCTGTCATAGACAGGCAARGGTGCCTCTCCMGCTGTTGGATGCACAGAAATTTCGCGCATCGGKACAGCGATATTTTTATGCAATTCACCCTTCACATAGATTTTACGTGAYGCAGGYAAACTGCCYGTKGTAATTTTTGGATTTGGTATCGTCATTGGTCTCTCCTCAAGTGTTCCACTTAAAAAGACCCGTTTGTAAACATAGGCAGAAAAAGATCGCGTGATCTTTACTGAACAAAGCGCCGCGAAGGCGTCCCTGTTACTTGCTTCCTACGCCAGTATAAACTGGGTCAGGTTCAAAGGGTCGCGTCACTGTGCAATTGCACCGTCAGCCTCTCAGTTCCCAAAGCGGAACCCCCCTGCGTCTGATTTGATTAAAACACTAAACCTGCGACGTCAATCATTTGATCAACTCGCAAGCTTCAAGTGCTAATCTTCAACCTCAAAAAGACTGCCATCATCCAAATTTCTGATCATATTAATCCGCGCCCCGTCCCAGTGATACCGCAGATGGCAAGCCTGTATCGGGATCGACATAACATCAGGATAGAAAGCCGCAAAACACATGCCGTCAGGATTTCGCACACTTGGGTAGACCACCCCATCGCTCCCCTGCCCTCTGATATCCCGCGCAAAACTTTGCGACGCGCTATACTCATCTGGGTTCATTAAATCCGAAAATGCATCGCCCGTGATATCTGTCAGCACAGCATCAATCGACCCGATCAATTCGCGAAAATCAGTTAACCAACCCGCCGCCTCATCGGTGGCCGCATAGAAATTTTGCATGTGGTACACAGTTTCAAACAGTGCCGTCTCAAAGCTGTTGCCAGCATAGAAAACCCCAAAGCGGCCGTCATTAAACCGACCCGTTCTATCTGGGCTGATATGGGTAAAAGGCGCCATCACATAAGATGCCCCTGCCCCGCCAACACGGCGCTCAATCGGCACCAAATCCAGATTGCCAATGGTATCAGAAATACGCGGATTGGTTTTAGCCTCAGATCCACCCAACAAAGCCCAATCTTTCGGGTCTGCAATATCTTCGAACAAATCTATCGGCGGGTAAGATGAATTGATTAAGCGGTGGTATTGCGCCCACAAAACACGCGACTTAGGTGCCTCTACCATGCGCCGCGCACTGTATCCAAATAGCTCCGCACCCGCATCAAATCCGTTAGCTGTCCGCCCAACATCACATCCAGTGCCGTTTTGCCGCCAAAGGTGGTATTTTCCCGTTTGATCCAACCATAGCCCCGCGCCGCATCTTTAAACAACAAACGTAGTGCTTTATGAATGCCCATCAAATTTGACATCCTTGCAGCTGTATCAATCCCTGCACGTCCCAATTGGCCAACTTTCCAACGGGCATATGTGCGCACAGACACCCCGCCCAAAAGCACCGCCATTTCATCGTCGGTCAATTCCCAACGCGTTCCAAGGCTAACCACGGCACGTTGCATGGCTTGGATTTCCACATCTGAAAACTGGGGTCCTGCGGAAGCATTTGGCATTTCAATTTGGCGAAGCTGTGGCATTTTACGGCACTTTCACTATGACATTTGTCATCAAGTTACCTGAATCTAGACAAATGTCAATATTTTGCGCCTTCTTGAGCCTTTGGCGGCAAAAGTTGACAGCTGTCAACAAAGCCATAACCATTGGCCCAGCTTATCAAAANTGACTARATATAAAGYTTARTGTGGCATGCCCATYTCAGATACGACGCCATCGCAAGATGTGCGGGTAAAGCTGTTATATGCAATTCTAATCGCGCTAAACTTACCCTCTGCGTTCAATTCATACATAACCAACCCGCGAAAATCAAAAGTTTCACCCTTTTGAACCGCACCAAACAAACTGTCAGGACGRTCWCCGATTGCCTCAAAATGTGTCCACATTTGCACACCAATCGAATCCGCATCGCTCACAAAGCGCAAAACATTAACTGTTTCGATGAAGTCTGGCCAAATTTTCGCATAATGATCTTTCATCCCCTGAACGCCTGTAATGGTTAAGCCACCATTAATGACCGCAAGGTCAGCGGCAAGGTAGTCATCAAACGCTGTTGGATCTTGAGCATTGAAACGATCAATATATTTTTGARATGCAGCGACAGTGAAAACCGCGATTTYGCCTTCTGGGCTTATTGGTTTGGACATGTTGTCTCCCATTACAGATGTTCAAATTTAACCTTAATCTATAATTAGGCCTATTAACCCTGTGAAGAAGGCACATTAATGTGCCCGTAATTGTTTATTTTGTCTGTGAAGCAATCAATTGTTCACGCACCCAAATCAAACATTCATCCGTTTCATTATAGGTATTCCATTGCAAACATTCGACAAGCGGCGGAATTTCGATTGGTATTTGAATACGGCGTAGCGGCATTAAATTTTCAAAAATTGTGGCCATTCGGGAATGCATAAGTGCCACACGCGACGTTCCGATCAGCATAAAAGGTATCACCGCAAAACTACTAACAACAACGTCAACTTTGCGCTCACCTTCGAGTTCCAAGTTCTCAAGGAACCAAGTTTCATAGCTTGGGGTCACGGTTGGATAAGAAACGGCCACATGGCGCGCCTCAAAAAATTCTTTTTCCGTCATCGTGTCGCCGTACAAAGAATTCCCCTCCCAGGCGACRWSGSAANMTKSATCTKTMMAGWSWRSCYRWTYYGGATGGTCTGGTGATAAATAAAGCTCAGGCATCGCTAACAGTTCAACCTCGCCGCGTTCCAACTCTTCGCGCGGYCTGGCGGCAGGTGCATCAATAACAAATGACAAATTCGGCGCTATTTTGGTAATCTGACGCACGGCATCGGCCAGCGCAACAATTGCCATATAGTCCGATGCGATGATGGTGATTTTACGGTCAACAGCGCCAGGATCAAATTCTGGTGCCTGAATAATCGTGCCGTCAATTTGCACAAGCGCACTGCGCACATTGCCAGCAAGGGCCACCGCACGCGGGGTCAAAACCATTTTACGCCCGACCTGAACCAGCAAGTCATCTTCAAAATATTCGCGCAATCGCGCCAAAGCACCGCTGGTGGCAGACTGACTAAGGCACAAACGATCCGCAGCACGGCTGWCATTCGCCTCAACCAACAGCACATCCAATGCCACAAGCAAATTAAGATCCAACCCTTTAAACCGCATTTAGCACCTCCAACCCATCGAYARAACAGATTTAAAGCACYTACAGCATCCACGTYAGAAATACTATAGCACGTAATTATACTGGGTTAGCCTCAGCAAACTTTTTGAAAAAGGCTAAGAATGCACGGTCAGGATCTTTTGGATCCCCCTTGCCTTTCGCCCAATCACGCCATTCACGTTCAACATGATAGATATCAAAGCCAGAATACCGTAATCGCGCCGTTTCATACGTTTCAGCGCGCAATGGTAAGCCCATACGGTCCAACCAAGCAGGACGCGGCTTAAGCGGCTCGCCAAAGCTTTCCCCCTGCCCTGCCCGCTCTTTCGTGCGGGTTTTGCGCCCGACCTTTGAAAAGCTCAGCTCGCGTTCCGCCGCATTGACCGCGTTACCGTCCTTTGGCCACCATTTAAGCTCTACATGGGTCACACTTCGCCCTGTTTTAATCGGCGAAATTTCAACAATATAATCTGACAATTCACTGACCTCGATCACCGATGGGGCAATCGCGCGGTTTTTCAAATTAGACCATGTTGTCAGCTTGCCATCTGGCACACCCAGCACCCCGCGCAGTTCTTTTATCGAGAAGCGCTCGGATGATTTGAACTTTAGATTACCGCGCTTCTGCACCATCTCATACAGCGTTAGAGCGTATTTTGAGCTAAGCGCGAACATCACTTCGCGTTGCAGACGGGCAAAAATAGTCGAATTCTTAATTACTTTTCGCAGACGGGCAGGAATTTCATATTCCAAAATCCCATCACGACGCTCGGTTTCAATATTACCGCCCAACAGTTGCACCCGCACAATCGCCGCAACACCGTCTTTGGTCGTGCGCACCTTTACGATCGCCCCCATCAACCGCTCAATACTCTCCCCGACCCTATCATTAGAGTTATGCGACCCGCGCAAACTGGATTTTGCAATCACATGGCTCACAGGCTTTTCAATGTCATCCCAGGCGTTTTCCAACAGCTGATTGTAAATCCGCCGATCTGCCAATGTTAACGGCGTTAATTCGACCAAATCCACCAATTCACCCGGCTTAACCAAACTATCCGTATTGGGACGCGCCTGTGTTGTGCGATACACTTTAGATGTTTTCACTACGTTGCTCTTATTCTTACGTTTAGCCACAGTCTAATGTAAGTTTTTGTCAATATCAACGCATTGGATTCCTTTATAAATTTAGCCAGACCGCACCCAAAAAGTAATTTTAAGCAAACCTAACTTACCAAAGTGATTCGCAAGTTACTGTAATATATGACAAAAATTAGGGGTGATTTTAGAGAAACCTAAACACCCAATATGTACGTTTTCAAGCGATCCCAATGCGTAAGTTAAGCAGTCCCAATCCGTAAGATTAAACATCCCATAAGGTAATTTATAACACCCAATATGTAGGTTTAAATCAACTTAGTCCTTTAAATTCAATATGTTATACCTCATGAACAATGAATTATAAACATATAGAACAAGCATAGGTTTTTTATATTATTTATTTGGTTAATAAAGTCAGCTCATAATTTAAAAATCAGCTTTTAAATATGCAAAGCTTACAAATTGGGCGTACCCAGAATTTACAGCCAATAAAGCCTCCTTTTTCATGGATTTTTGTTAAGGGTTCTATTTTCATTTAAAAAGCTACGATTTCCGCTTTTTTTAGCAATAATATAAAAAAATAGAACTTGAGCTTATATAGCCAAACCTGCATGTTCCAAATACATAATATATGGATGCTCTTATGAACGATCTTACATTTGATAAAATAGGTCTTGATGAATTAAACGCTCTTGCTGAAAGGTCGTCCTCTGTCATTGAAAGATTACGGGACCGTGTATATGCGCCTAACGCTGAAAAACAACTGGAAATCAGTTTTAATGTGCGTTCTGCCGCTGAAATGGTCAAGCGCTCCGAGAAGCTTATTCGGGATGCTGAAGCAGATGGGCGATTGCCTGAACCGCGAAAAGATGAGGTGTCGGGACGCCGTACTGGATATTCTCTGGCTGAGATTAATAATATGCGGGATCTCTTTGGTACCCGCCCTGCCCGCGCAGCGTCCGACAATCCTGTTGTGCTGGCCGTGCAAAACTTCAAAGGCGGCGTTGGGAAATCAACTGTTACCTGCCATCTAGCGCAATTTTTAGCTTTAAAAGGTTACCGCGTCTGCGTTGTTGACTGCGACAGCCAAGCATCCACAACCTCTATGTTTGGACTGAACCCTGACGTTGATGTCGATGAAGACGAAGATACGCTTTATCCATTTTTTAGGCATGGAGGTCCTCAAACCCTACATTATGCACTGCGCGCAACCTATTGGCCTGGCATTGCTTTGATCCCGGCAAACTTGGGATTGTATGATGCCGAATATGAGTTTGCAGCACGAATGGTGCGTGACAGCACGTTTGTGCTGGATCGTTTGCGCGATGGTATTGAGAGCATCAAAGACAATTTCGATGTCATCTTGCTGGATCCGCCCCCTGCCCTCGGAATGATTTCACTGTCTGTTTTACGCGCGGCTAACGCTTTGCTGATCCCTGCTCCGCCGAATAATATTGATTTTGGATCAACGGCGCATTTTCTTAAAATGATGACCGCAACGTTAAATGAGCTGTCAGAGGTTGGCGGTGCGCGTGATTATTCGTTTGTTAAAATTTTAGTGACAAAGATGAATGATAATAAATCTGCCCATATTGCAATCAAGCGGATGATGGATGCGGTGTTCCCCAGTGATATGATGCAGGCGGTTTTGAAAGACAGTGCTGAAATTGATAATGCTGCGGCCAACCTGCAAACAGTTTATGAAATTTCAGGGCCTGCAACGCGTACTGAAACACATAAGCGGTGCCGGATGTATTTGGATCAGGTTGGCCGTGAGGTCGAAATTCTTATCCGCAAAACATGGCCAAGCCATCATGCGGATCTTCGAAAGGAAGGTATCCTATGAGCAAGAAACACGATGCGGTTTTTGATGACGTCCTCAGCGGGTTTGGCAGCAGCTCAACCCCTAAGCCGAAAAAGGATTCTGGGGCGGGACGGTTCTTGAAGCGTTCAAGCAGCCTAAGTGAGCGCGCAACGGGGGAGACCGAAGAAAAAACCTTGCGCTGGATTGATCCCGTTGAGGCGGTGATGTGGGATAAACACAACCGCGATTACGCGCTTTTGAATGAGGATAATTGCCGTGATTTGATTGACGGCATTAAGTCCCAGGGCCGCCAAGAATTTGCCGCCATTGTGCGTAAAATAAACGGGGCAGGCGGCGCGCGTTATGAAGTTATTTGTGGTGCACGGCGTCACTTTGCAATCAGTTGGCTGCGGGCGAATAATTACACGCAGTTCAAATATTTGATCGATGTGCGTGATTTGTCAGATGAAGAAGCGTTTCGTCTTGCTGATATTGAAAACCGTGATCGCGCGGATATCTCGGATTATGAACGCGCGGTTGATTATGCTGACGCGATTGAGCTGTATTATCATGGTAAACAAAAATYGATGGCGGCACGTCTAGAGGTGACCGAGGCTTGGCTGTCGCGCTACCTCAACCTTGCAAAACTTCCGATTGAGATTGTGAATGCCTTCTTTCAAAAAACGGACATCAAAGAAAGCMACGCGCGGACACTRAAACCGCTGATCCTTAAGCCCTCTGATAAGGCAAAGATATTGCAAGTGGCTGGTGTGGTTGCTGATGAGCAAATGCGCGCTAAAGACGGGGCAGGGGCGCCGCTAGAGGCGGCTAAGGTCGTGGCGCGCCTAAGGGGGGCGCTCAAGGGTGCCGCGCCCACTAAGCGGYCGCCTGTTAAGGTTTATGYGCGGGTAGGGGAGACCTCTGGCGTGGCGTTCAGCAAAAAAGGYCGCAAAATGGTTTTGGAATTTTCGCAAGATTTGTCGCGTGCGGCGCTTGGTGCGGCGATGCAGGAGTTTATGAATGACTATTTTCCCGCAAAGTTACCAATTGGCAAGAAGTAGGTTTTTTTGTTTAAAAACAATTAGTTAAAACTTTTCRCCTATGCGTTTAAAGTCGCTGCAATATCGGTTAAACAGCTGGGAGAAAGTGGTTATTTCACTTTCGTCCCATTCTGAAAATACTTCCATATAGCGGGACCATTTCATGTCGTAGAAGTCTGAAAAGACSCGCTTGGCTTTGTCTGTTAGCACGACAATAGATTTGCGGCCGTCGTCTTGGGCGGCTTCGCGGATCAGGTAGTCTTTGGCGATTAAGTCTGCGGCAATTCTGCTGGCACGTGAAGGATCAACATTCAGTTCTTCGGCCATAAGTCCTATGGTTGCCTCTGTTGCTTTGTCGCGTTTAATGCCTGTTTGAATGCGCAAAATTGCGGTGAGGTAAWAGAATTGTTGTGGCTCAATATCCAAGTTGAGCGTTGCAATCAATTGGCGCGGTAATTCGCCTTTCATCACGGCATGCTTCCAAGTGAAAACAGCGCTGTCAAAATCCATCAATGCGGTGATTGCTGTAGCTGAAAAGCCAGCGGTTTTGAGTTTTTCGGGGATACCTGCGTGAAGGGACGCAGGGGTATCTTGGTGCGTATTTTTCTTTTGGGTCACGGTTGTAGCCTCGCAGTATATGCTGATAGCATTTGGTTGCCTTAGTCATTTATGTGACGTTGACATATAAATCAACCACCCATACTAATGGCCGCCTATTACACCATTATTCTATGACCTGTAAGGATTCCTGATGCACGCAGACGCTGACAGTCAACCCGCACCGCTTTCGCCTCGAAAAACTAAATTGATTATTGGCTCAATTGGGTTGTTGTTATTGCTGGCGGCGCTAGACCAGACGATTGTATCGACCGCATTGCCGACGATTGTTTCGGATTTAGGCGGATTGGATCATCTGTCATGGGTTGTGACGGCCTATATTTTGGCCTCAACCGTGGTGGCACCGCTTTATGGTAAAATCGGTGATTTATACGGTCGGCGCAACACGGTGTTTGTGTCTGTAAGCTTATTTCTTGCAGGCTCTATGCTGTGTGGTGTTGCGGATTCTATGACGTTTTTGATTTTGGCGCGCGCCGTGCAAGGCTTGGGCGGCGGTGGGCTGTTTGTTTTGGCGCTCTCTGTCATTGGCGATGTGATTGCGCCCAAAGATCGCGGCAAATTCCAAGGTGTTTTTGCGGCTGTCTTTTCGGTGTCATCGGTCATTGGGCCGCTGTTGGGCGGTTGGTTTGTTGAGGCGTTTAGCTGGCATTGGATCTTCTTTATCAATATTCCGTTGGGGCTATTGGCCGTTATCGGCTTTGCGATGAACTTTGAGCCTACAGGAAAGCGTGTGTCGCGCCAGATTGACTGGGCAGGGGCTGTGTCGCTGTCTCTGGGGCTGGCGGGCTTAACGCTGTTTACCAGCCTTGGGGGTCGTACTTTTGAATGGCTGTCGCCAGAGATCATTGCGCTGGCTGTTATAACGGTTGTGTCGACGGTGGCGTTCTTTTGGATTGAGCTGCGCGCCAAAGAGCCGATTTTGCCGCTTGGACTGTTTCGACTAAATGTTTTTTGGGTCACGAGTGCGATCAGTTTTATTGGCGGCGCGGTGATGTTCGGGTCGCTGACATTTCTGCCGATTTATTTGCAGATCGCCAAAGGCACAACGCCGACGATTTCTGGGTTGATGCTGATCCCGATGACGGTCGGCATTGTGATAGCATCAACATGTTCCGGGCTTTATATGGCGCGTAAGGATTTGTACCGTATTTTGCCCATTATCGGCACGTCATCTTTGATCTTGGGCATGGTGATGTTCTTTGGCTTAAAAGCCGATACATCGACGTTGTATTTTTCATTCTCGTTGGGGTTTGTTGGGGCAGGGATGGGCTGTGTTTTCCCTGTGATCACAACCGCCGTGCAAAACGTGGTTCCGCGCGCGCAACTTGGAACGGCTACGGCGGCAGGATTGATGTTTCGTCAGATTGGGGGGGCGCTCGCAGTTGCTGTTTATGGTGCTATTTTCGCGTCGCGGATGGCTGGTCGTGCAGGGGCGATGATGGACGAAGGGGGAGAAGCAATGCATATTAGTCCGAAAATTTTGGCACAATTACCAGATGAAGCGCGCATACAGCTGGCTGAAACGGTGGTATTTTCTATTCAGCCGATCTACTGGATTGGGTTTGTTTTAAGTGTGATTGGCTTGGTTTTTGCCCTGTTTTTGAAAGAAAAAGAAACCCCTAATTCAGATGCCTAAGGGCTGATGTATAAATCTGTTGAATAGGTTGTATTCATAGAAAGGGGCTTTTTGAACGTCCAATGTGGTGCGACATTCGTCGCACGGGCGCTGCCGTGATTCGGTAAATTGCGCTTTAATTATTGGGAGAAATACATGAAAAACCTACTGGGTGCAGCGCTGGTCGCTGCCGTATTGCCGTTATGCACGACTGTTGCAACGGCACAAGAAAAGCTAATTTTTGCGACAACACATCCAGCACAAATGACATTAGATGCTGACTTTTTGACGCCATGGGCAAATGCAATTAATGCAGATGGTAAGGGCATTGTTGAGATTGATGTGCGTCATGGCCCTGCAATTGCAAACCCTAAGAACTTTTATGAGCGTACAATCGATAATGTTATTCAAATCGGTTTTGGTTTGCAAGTTTTCGGCGGTAACCGCTGGCCGCGTTCGCTGGTTGCGACACAACCGTTTTTGATTAAAAATGCTGAGCATGGTTCTGTTGCTTTATGGGATGTGTATGCTGATGGTGCTTTTGACGCTGAAATGGATGACATTGTAGTCCTTATGTTTGGTCAATTCCCACAATCAGGTATTCATACGAATAAAAAGCCAATTACATCTATTAAGGATGTTAAGGGTTTGAAGATGATTACGTCAACACCGGCAAATGTTGCGGTAATGAAAGCTCAAGGCGCTGCGCCGCTTTCATTCAATGTCACAGAGCAATATGAAGCCCTGCAACGTGGTTCTGCTGATGGTACAGTTATGAACTATACAGGCTTGCCTGCWTTCCATTTGGACGAAGTGACAACSGAGCACTTTAAYATTCCAATGGGTGGCCCTGCTGGCATGRTYTTTATGGCRAAAGACAAGTGGRAMTCTTTRTCACAAGAAGCCCGTGAYGTTATTATGAAGCATTCWGGTGCYGATGGTACACGTGCGTTTGGTCARTTTATTGAYGGCTGGGAAGCAAGTGCAAAGGCATATATTTCTGGTTTAGAAGGYCATACTGTYCATACGGCTTCTGACAAAGAGTTGGCAGAAATGACYRYATTTGCAGAAGAAAAACTTCAYACWGGTTGGGCGGCACATGCGCCAGACGGTGAGAARGTTTTGGGAATGTTCAAAGCGGCTCTTGATAAAGAAACAGCGTTTCAAGCTGAAAAAGCAAAAATGGCCGCAGAATAATCTTGTAAGTATCTAGTGAATWTACCGCCCGATTGCTGGTCTTTCGGGCGGTATACTTATTCTGGGATAGGGGAAAATAATGGAAAAGTCTTTACAGGCTGACAGCACGGTGCTGACGCGGTTTTTGGATCGGATGATGGGGCTTATTTCTGTTGTTGCGGTGCTGGGAATGTTAACGGGTGCGGTTGTTATTGTGTGCGATGTGCTGATGCGTTGGTTTTTTGGCACGGCAATTATTGCGCTAAATGAAATTATGTCGATGGTTTTTGCGATAGCGGTTTCTGCAACGCTGGCATCAGGTGTGGTGCGTGATTCAAATTTACGAGTTGATTTGTTGGCGGCGCAAACAGGTACCAAGGTGCGTGCGTGGCTTTATGTTATTGGTATGATTTTGATGACGCTTGTTTTTGCTATTTTGGCTTGGCGTATTTTTGGGACGGCTGAAAAAATGTTTTCACAGGGTCGGGCAACGATCATTTTGGAATTGCCCCTAGCTTTTGTGCATTATGTTGTGAGTGGCTTTATTGGTTTGGCGGCAGTTGTGCAGGCATTAAAGGTTATTCAAGGTGTGAAAACGGCTCTGAATACGTCAGGGGATGAACGATCCACAAAACCCGTAATTATTTTGTTATGGGTCTTGTTCTTGTCTGTTTCGGGCGTGGCGCTTTATGGGTTTTTTGATTTTGATGGCATGGCTTCGTTTGTGCGCGGACATCCTGGACTGTCGGTTATTATTGCGTTCTTATTTCTATGGTTAGGGATTTTAGCGCAATTGCATCTGGCAGGTGTGATGGGCATGGTTGGTCTTGYCGGTGCGTCCATGTTTGTTGGTGGCGGAAGTGCCGCAAATGTTTATGCACAAGACGCAATGGAGTTTATGATGAACTCGCAAGTGGCSACTTTGCCGTTGTTTTTGATGATGGGTAGTTTTTGTTTTTGTGCAGGKATATCGGATGATATTTATGCGATTGCAAACGCGTTCTTGGGGCGCATTCGTGGCGGGTTGGCATATGCCACTGTTGCGGGTTGTGCGGGCTTTGGCGCGGTAAGCGGGTCATCTGTGGCGACTGCGGCTACCTTTGGGCGCATCGCATTGCCTGAAATGAAAAAGCATGGCTATTCGCCGCGATTGGCAGCGGGTTCTGTTGCTGCTGGTGGGACGTTGGGGGCATTGGTGCCGCCATCGGGCGCGATCATTTTGTTTGCTTTGCTGACCGAGGAATCGATTGGCCGGTTGTTTGTTGCCGCGATGATCCCTGCGGTTTTGGCGTTGCTACTGTATTTTGCCGCGATCTTTATTACCGTGCGGATGCACCCTGAGTATGTGCCAGATCATCAAGATGTGAAGGTTCTGAAAATCTCGGAAACGATTACCAAAGCGTTCCCCGTTATTTTGCTTTTTGTTGTTGTGATCGGTGGGCTTTATGCTGGATTTTTCACGGCAACTGAATCGGCGGCGGTTGGCGCTGTTGGGGCGTTTTTAGTCGCGCTTGCACGGGGTCGCTTGAACCGTAAATCGCTTTTATCGGTTTTATCTGAGACGACGCTGACAACGGCGTTGATCTATGGGTTGATTTTCGGGGCGTTGATTTTCTCATTCTTTGTGGGGATCGGACAAGCTGCTGAATTCGCAACGCAGTGGATTGCATCGTTTGATGTGGCTCCTGTGGTCATTCTGATTTGCTTATTAGTTTTCTATCTGTTGCTGGGGTCTGTGATGGACAGTTTTGCGGTGATGGTGATTACTATTCCAGTGGTGACACCTATTATTTTAACCCTTGGCTATGATATGATCCATTGGGGGGTATTGATGTTGGTGATTGTTGAGATTGGCATGATTACACCGCCGTTTGGTATGAACCTGTTCATCTTGAAAAGCATTGATCCAGATTCGAAGTTGTCGGATGTTTTATACGGTGTTGTGCCGTTTATCATGGCGGATATTGTGAAGCTTATTCTTTTGATAGCCTTCCCTGTTCTCAGCCTGTGGTTACCAAATTCGATGGGCTAAAATGAGTTTTCAAAGAGCAGGGCAGAGGCCTTGCTCTTTAAGTTTTTGAATTTCATGACTGTTGGGAGAAAACATGTCTAAGCCTAAAAATATTCTTTTCATTATGTTCGATCAGCTCCGCTGGGATTATTTAAGTTGTTACGGGCACCCCCATTTAGATACGCCAAACATTGATAAAATTGCCAAGATGGGCGTGCGGTTTGATCGTCATACGATCCAGTCGCCGATTTGCGGGTCTTCACGTATGTCGACCTATACGGGGCGGTATGTGCATAGCCATGGCGCGTCTTGGAATGGTATTCCGCTAAAGGTTGGCGAGCTGACAATGGGCGATCATTTGCGCGATGCGGGCATGGGGTGTTATTTGGTTGGCAAGACGCATATGACGGCGGATGCAAAGGGTATGGAGCGTTTGGGATTGGCACCTGATAGCTTGATTGGTGCGCGGGTTTCCGAATGTGGTTTTGATGTTTTTGAACGTGATGACGGGATCAACCCTGAAGGCGATGCGGGGCGTTATGATAAAACGGCGGCAGAGACCTATAATAAATACCTGAAAGAAAAGGGTTATAGCGGGGAAAACCCGTGGCATGACCATGCCAATTCGGGCATTGATGAAGACGGTAATGTGTTGTCGGGATGGTTTTTGAAATACTCGTCTGAAGAGGCAAATATCGAAGAGCAAGACAGTGAAACGCCCTATCTGACGCGTCGCGGGATTGAGTTTATTGAACAGGCGGGCGATGAGCCTTGGTTGTGCCATTTATCGTATATCAAACCGCATTGGCCGTATATTGTGCCTGCGCCGTACCACGATATGTATGGCCCTGAGCATGTTTTGCCTGTGAACCGTAACCAAGCAGAATTTGATAATGCGCATCCGTTTTTAAAGGCGTTTATGAGCAGTCCTTTCAGTAAATCGTTCAGTACGGATGAGACGCGGAATGCTGTGATCCCTGCCTATATGGGGTTGATCAAGCAAGCGGACGATCAGATGGGGATGCTGTTTGATTGGCTGGAAAAAACCGGTCGTATGGACGATACGATGATTGTTATCACGTCGGATCATGGCGACTTTTTAGGCGATCACTGGATGGGTGAAAAATCGTTTTTCTATGAGTCTTCAATCCGTGTGCCGTTGATTATTTATGACCCTTCTTCGGATGCGGATGCAACGCGTGGTACTGTGAGTGATGCGTTGGTTGAAAGTATTGACCTTGCGCAGACCTTTGTGGATGTTGCGGGTGGCAAGGTTGAAGATCATATTTTGGAAGGTGAATCTTTGATGCCGATTTTGCACGGCAAGGCGACAGAAACCGACCGCGAATATGTGATTTGTGAATATGATTATTCGGTGACACCTGCGGCGAATGCATTGGGGCTGACACCACGCCAAGCTGTGATGTTTATGGTGGCGAATAAAGAATGGAAATTGATCCATCTAGAAGGCAGTGACCGCCCGATTTTGTTTGATTTAGTCAATGATCCAAATGAGCTGGTTGATCTGGGACAAAGTGCTGAGCATGAAACTATTTTGGCTGAAATGTATGAGAAACTTTTTGAGTGGGCACGACGTCCMGCACAGCGCACGACACGTTCATCTGAACAATTGGCWRCRATGGGGCARGGYATGCGRGGCCGTGGCATTGTGATCGGGGTTTATGATGAAAATGATGTTCCATTAGAAATGACGACGAARTACCGCAATCAAAAAGCGACGGATCGTCGCTCAAGTAAGAAAACTTAAGGGRATAAAGATATGAGATTTGCAACGATGCCAAATGGGACAGCTGATGGGCGTCTTCATATTGTAAGCCAAGATAACCAGCGTTGTACGCCAGCGAAAGCGGCACAAACTTTGCAAGGAGCGYTGGATGTTTGGGATACGGYTTCGCCTGAACTTTTGAAAGAATACACRGCCTTGAATGCAGGCGGAGGCGAGACGTTTGATGCGGCTCACGCATTGGCACCTTTGCCGCGTGCATGGCAGTGGTTGGACGGTTCTGTGTTTGAAAGTCACGGCGACCTGATGGATGTTGTTTTCGGTATGGAGAAACAACATCATACGCGYCCGCTTATGTATCAAGGTGTTTCGGATTGCTTTTTAGGSTGTACYGAGGATGCGGTTTTTGGAACCGAAGARGACGGTATYGATTTTGAAGGTGARTTTGGCATTATTTGTGCGKCGACGCCRATGGCSACATCTGCGACGGATGCGGGTAAGCACATTGCATTGGTTGTGCAAATCAATGACTGGTCCTTACGCAAGCTTGCCCCGATTGAGATGAAAACGGGCTTTGGCTGGATTCAAGCAAAGCCACCATGCTCGGTTGCGCCTGTTGCGGTGACACCTGATGAATTGGGCGCTGCATGGCGTGATAATCGTGTTGATTTGCCGCTGAATGTTGCCTGGAATGGTGAGCATTTTGGATCGCCTAACGGGTACGAAATGGCTTACGGTTTTGATGAGCTTGTTGCACATGCGGCCTATTCTCGGAATTTGGTTGCGGGCACTGTGATTGGATCTGGTACGGTTTCAAATATAACATACCGTGAGGTTGGATCGGCCTGTATTGCGGAACGTCGCGGCATTGAAGTTGTTGACGAAGGTGCGGCCAAGACAGGATTTATGTCTTTTGGTGATACGGTTCGCATGGAATGTGTGGCCAAAGATGGGTCGCCATTGTTTGGGGCTATCGCGCAAAAAGCTGTGAAAAACTAGATAGTTTTATATCTGCAAAATTGTGCCACCGGCCTGTTGGGGCGGTGGTATTTTGTATGTAAGGCAGCGCGTGAATATATCCGCCTGACGAACAGACGCGTAATCGATGTTGAATGTTGCAAAGAAACTCGCGATAAGGTGTTTTGCATGTTAAATACCCAATGATCGGTAACCTGAGTGTCGAATACGTCTAAAACCCTGCCTCAAGATGACTCAACATCTGGTCGTAGGAATGCGCTAAACCATAAGCCATATCAGCTATATTTGGCTGCAAATATGATTTCGTTTTTTGGCACATGGGTTGAGCGTATTGGTTTGGGCTGGTTGGCTTGGGAGCTGACACATTCAACGTTTTGGACGGGGTTTGTGGCGGTATCGGGTTTGGCACCAATAGCGATTATGGGGCCTTTGATCGGGATTTTTGCCGAAAAATGGGATAAACGCAAAGCGACAATTTTGTTTAATTCTATCATGTCGCTGGTCTCATTGGCTTTATCTATTTTATATTATTCTGGTTATGCCAAAATTGAGATTGTCATCATTTTTGCTTTGGTTTTGGGCTGCTTAATGGCGTGTTCACACCCTGTTCGTTTAACGCTTGTTACAGAAATTGTGCCAAAAAAATACTTATCAAGTGCGATTGGRCTGGGGGCGGCGTCGTTTAATGTCTCACGTATTTTGGGGCCAGCGCTTGCGGCTATACTCATCAATAATAWCGGAATTGGYGGGCTGTTTTTTGTTAATGCGCTAAGTTATATTCCGCTTATTATTTTGATGTCCATTATACCTTTGTTGCCCTTAAATCATGAGCGTAAAGTCGAGCGTGGGGTCTATCGCCAGCTTGTTTCTGGAATGAAATATGTGACTGGTCAGAAAATAATTTTATGGTGCTTGGTGGTTTCGCTGATTAATTCGGCCGTTATTCGGGGCGTTTTAGAAATGTTGCCCGGGATCGTTGGGTCGGTCTTGGCCGGGGATGCGTCTACACTTGCGGCGATTACATCATCGGCAGGTGCTGGGGCGCTGTGTGGATCGTTGTTTGTTAGCTGGATTGCCAGCGGCCAACGTCGTGTTATTCAATTGCTAATGTTAGTTTTACCAATTGGCACTTTTGGGATTRTTTTGGCAGGGCTRTTTCCTGCATTTAATTCACTGATTGTTATTATTACATTTGTTGCTTTTTGTTCGACCTGTTTGGGGATCGGGGCGCAGACCTTGATACAGTTGAATGTTGACGATCAGTTTCGAGCACGGACTTTAACATGGTGGAGCACGATTAGTTTTKGCGGTGCTTCAATGGGTGGTTTACTGTTGGGGGCATTGGGTGAGTTTATGCCGATTTACTATGCGATGCTGGGAACCGGGGCGTTTGGGGTTTTGGTRTCTATTCCTGTTATTCGYGCRGCMCTTTCAATTGATATAAAATAGSGCGGTATTWGTGSKTTGGATGGCTCCTTGCTTGTAGGCATCCAACTTATCAATACGCTGGATGGAAAATATCAATTTTTCAATTGGGGTTCTAACGAATAGTTTGCACATGCCAGCAGACGCTATGAGGGAGCGGATGATAGATTCGAGAAAAGTGCCTTAAGGGGCCTTTTTGTGTCTCTCAGTGTGCGGCGAGCAATGACGTTAGGGAGATTTGTCATGAAAATTATTGGGCCAGATGAAGTCGTTTTTGGTGTTGACGACATGAATGCCTGCGGAACTTATTTGTCAGACTATGGTTTGATAAAAGTTGCAGCATCAAGCGATACAAGTGAAAGATATGAAGCGCTGGATGGAACGTCTGTTGCTATTTTCCCAAAAGATGATCCTGCGTTAGCGCCAGCGTTGCCATCTGCAAGTATGTTGCGCAAGACGACATACGGTGTTGTGGATCAAGAAACGATTGATGCGATCAAAGCGGAGCTGAGCACGGACCGTGATGTAACGGTTTTGGCTGACGGATCTTTAGAAGCTTATGACGATGCAGGGTTCCTGTTGGGCTTTCAAGTTACGGTGCGCCGTAAATTGAGCTTGGAGCCAGAATTGGTAAACAGCCCAGGTGCACCAATGCAACGGCCTGTGAACCAGATCGGTGCGGATGAAGATGTGCCTGCATTGCCGCAAAGCCTGTCGCATATTGTTTATTTTGTTCCTGATAGCACTGTGTGTGAGAAATTTTATGTTGAGCGCCTTGGCTTTGTTGTCACTGACCGTTTCAAGGGTGCGGGTCCGTTTTTGCGCGGACAGGCAAGCATTGACCACCACTGTTTGTTCATGATCCAAACGCCTGAATATATGAAAGGCATTGAGCATTTTGCATTCCACATGCAAGGCCCAACAGAGTTGATGCTGGCTGGCGCGCGTATGGTTAAAAAGGGCTACAGTTCTTTTTGGGGGCCGGGTCGCCACAAGCTTGGATCAAACTGGTTTTGGTATTTCAACAGCCCGTTGGGTACGCATTTAGAATATGATGCAGACATGGATTTGCATGATGATAACTGGGTGCCGCGTACGGAAGAGATGAATCCTGAATCGTCACAAATGTTCATGTTTGAAAACCGTAAGAAGTGGACCCCTGGCCCAGGCGATTGATGATCTTTAAGTATGATGAATAAATTAGAAACGACCTCCCCTAAAGTTCTGACAGGTGTTTTATGTAACCTGTCAGAGCTTAAGGACGGGAATTCATATGGGTTTGATCCATTCGGTACGGGCAAGGATTCTGTTTTTCTGTTTCTTGAGGGGCAAAATATACGGGCGTATTTTGATATATGCCCGCRTTACGGTGAGACGTCYCTTGCRTGGAAAAAGAATGCTTATTTAACCGCAGATAAAAGCAATATTTTTTGCAGTGCTCATGGCGCATTGTTTGAAGTGGCGTCTGGTAAATGCATTGCGGGGCCCTGTTTGGGTCAGTCGTTACAGGCTATTGATGTGGTTGTTTCTAAGGACGGGGCTGTTCAGCTTAATATGGTGCGACCTGCTTGATCTATACCGTTTGCAGTGTGGTCGGGCATTTTTGCGTTTTTAATAAGATAAAAAACACGATGAAGTGGAAGATTTAAAATGACTATTCGGCGCATAGTAACAGGACATGATGAAACGGGTAAGGCCGTGGTGATTTCAGACGGGGAACCACCTGTTGTGACGCGCCCGCCTWCGCAAGAAGGTTTGGCRTTTCATGAGATTTGGAACACGTCTTCAATGCCTGCSMRTATTACTGCAACTGAAGATGAGCCTACGCAGGGCTATACCGATACAGCGCCGCCCAAAAATGGCAGCATTATTCGCATTGTAGATATGCCCCCTGAAGGCCCAGATGGCCCCCAGTTTGATAAAGAAACTGCGCGCGAATTATTTGCCAAAGTTGGTTTGGCGGAAAATGCCGATCATATGAAGCCTGGCCGTCATCCGTTGATGCACCGCACCGCAACAATAGATTATGGAATTGTTTTATCGGGTGAAACCTATTTGCTACTGGACGATGAGGAAGTTCATTTAAAGCAGGGCGACATTGTTGTGCAACGCGGTACAATCCATGCATGGAATAATCGTAGTGACAAAATCTGCCGTATGGCTTTTATTCTCGTTGATGGGGATTTCGACCCAGACCTTAAGGCGAAATTCTAACGCCGCATTGAAATATTGACCAAAGGATTCTGTCTATGATTATCGAAGTAGCAACAATTACTGTAAAGCCTGACACGCATAGCGATTTTGAAGCGGCGGTGGTGAAAGCCACGGATGTTTTCAAGCAAGCAAAAGGCTGCCAAGGACTGCAATTGCACCGCAGTATTGAAGACCCTGATATCTATCAGTTGCATATCGTTTGGGACACATTGGAAAATCATACCGTTGATTTTCGTGAAGGCGCGTTATTCCCACAATGGCGTGAATTGGTCAGCCCGTTTTTTGTTAGCCCGCCGTCTGTTGTGCACCTTAGCGCGGCGACAAAACGTTTTTCATTCTAAACTATTAGATCTGCATTGAAGAGGATATTATTGTGAAAGTTGTCGTAACAGGTGCTGGCGGTTTTGTCGGCTCACGCGTGGTTCAAAACCTAATAAACAATCCAGATGTCAGTGATGTGACTGCGATGGACGTCACTGACTTTAACGCCCCTGAACATGCCAAGTTAACATCGCATGTTGGCGATTTATTGGACGCTGATTTTCGCCGTAAGATCTTGGATGGCAGTGATGCTGTCATCCATCTTGCGTCTATTTTGGGCGGTGCGGCTGAAAGTAATTATGATCTTGCACGTAAAGTAAACGTCGATGCGACGCTTGATTTATTTGAAGATATCCGCGATCGCGCGCCGACAACCCGTGTGGTTTTTGCGTCAAGCATTGCGGTGTTTTCTGCCCCGTTTGATGACCCTGCAACCGATAGCACGCCGACAGATGCTGAAATGGTTTATGGTGGTCAAAAGCTGATGATGGAAGCCGCCCTTGCCAATTTCACCAAGCGCGGCTGGATGGACGGCATTGCATTGCGTCCGTCAGGTGTGACGGCACGTGATGGCGCCGATTTGCGGTTGCGGTCTGCTTTTTTGAGCCATGTATTTTATGCGATTAGAAGCGGCGAAGATATTGTTTTACCCGTCGATCCTGAAAGCCGCATTTGGATGACCTCTGTTGAATGCGTGGCGTGGAACTTTATGCACGGTGTTTTTGCAACCGATATTGGACGGCTTCGGGCGATGACCTTGCCTGCGTTATCTGTGCATTTTCATGAGCTGGTTGCGGCTTTGCACCGTAAATTTCCAGATTCTGCATCAAAGGTTACCTATGAGCCAAACCCTGAATTGATTGCTTTGTTTGGTAGCTACCCTGCGCTTGAAACAGCTGAGGCTGATCGGTTAGGTTTTCGCCGTGATGCGGATGCAGATGAGCTGGTTGCGAGATCGTTCTCATGAAAAACCTGTTTGATGTAGCTGGCCTGCGTGTGTTGATTACAGGCGGTGCGACAGGTATCGGGCTTGCCACTGCACAGGCGTTTTACGATGCGGGTGCATTTGTTTTTATTGCGGGCTTTAGTCAAAAAGAATGTGATGAGGCCAAGGCTGAACTTGGGGCAGAGGATGCACGGTTTGCATCTTTGGTTGGTGATTTGTCGAGCATTGCCGCGAATGAAGAATTGGCCGCTGCTGCCATTGCCAAAATGGGCGGCGTTGATGCGTTGATCTGTTCGGCCGGCATCGAAGGCCCGATTGGGCAGCTGACGCCAGACACGCAAGACGGTTTGCATAAATTATTCGCCGTGAATATTGAAAGCCCGTTATGGCTGAGCAGTATTTTAGCACCGCTGATGGCACAGCAAGGCGGCGGGTCGTTGACTTTTATCGCCTCTATCGCAGGTTTGCGCGGTAATGGTGTGATTGGTGCCTACGGGATGACCAAGGCGGCAACGGCGCAAATGGCGCGKAATTTGGCGGTGCAATGGGGGCCAAAGGCGATCCGTGCCAATGTGATTTCACCAGGGTTAACCCATACAAAATTTGCGGATGCTTTGATTGCTGACAAAGCCTTTATGGCGCGGCGTATGCAAGCAACACCGTTGCGCCGTGTCGGGCAACCCCATGAAATTGCAGGGACAGCTTTGTATYTGGCCAGCCCTGCGGGTGCTTTTGTGACGGGTCAAAATATTGTTGTTGATGGCGGCACRCTCATCAGTGATGGCAGTTAGCCTGCGTTAGAAATTTGCCTTTGGGRTTTTTTTAAACCCCAAAGGCCTGTGCTTATTCTTCAAAAACAGCGACGACACGGCACCAGCCTGCAGATGCGGCTTCTACTTTTACAGGGAAGGCGCAAACTGTGTAGCCCGTTGCAGGGATGTTTTCGAGGTTAGAGAGCTTTTCAATGTGACARTAAACGATCTCTRCRCCTGCTTTGTGRCCTTCCCARAACAARCTTTTATCACCTGTTTTCTCAATCGCTTCTTTTTGATAGCGTAGCGGTGCGTCCCAGCCCCAACCGTCGGTGCCGCAAACATGCACGCCTTTGCTGGATAAATACAAAGTCGCTTCGCGTCCCATGCCGATGCCGCGTTCAAGGAAATCATCATGGCCATAACGCGCGCCTGCGGCGGTGTTTACCAAGACGATATCGCCTGGGGCAAGTTCGTGATTAATACGTTTTAATTCGGCCTCTACATCGGCAGCGGTTACGACATAGCCATCTGGCAGATCACGAAAGTCTAGTTTTACACCCGGCCCCATGCACCATTCTAGCGGGATTTCGTCGATGGTTAGCGCGCGTTCACCGTTGTTCATTGTGGGGTGGTAATGCCAAGGCGCATCCATGTGGGTGCCTGCATGTGTTGTGATGTTGCATTTCTCAGATGCGGGTCCTGCACCGTCTAGCATATCGGATGGCTCTAAGCCTGCCATGGGGGCGAATTCTGCCGCGCCATAAGCATGATCATAATGGGTGATTTCTGGCGCAATAGAGGGCGGGTCAGACACAATTCCAGATTTTAGGGTAACAGAGAGGTCTACAATACGACGCGTCATGGAATATCTTTCATATATATGTTGGGGAATAAAAGAGGGCAGATTGAGAAATCCGCCCTCAGGGTATTTATTTTTCTTTAAATTCGATGACTAATGTGTCGAGGTCTAAAGGTTTTGAAATCAAGCCCTGTTGCAAAGACAGCTCTTCCCAAAATGCAAAACTGCGTTTTGGTTCAAGGTGAAGTGTTTCCAAGTTTGGCAACGCGATACCTGCAACAACAGCGGGCGGTAGAGTTGTGTAATGCGCGATGGCGGCCCGGGCCTCATCTGGATGTGTTCCGATAAATTCGGCGGCTTGATCCAAGGCGATTTGCATGGCTGTTATGGCATCTGCATTTTCTTTTGCCCAATCGGCCGTTGTTACAAAAACACCCGCGGTTGAGCCGGGCGTGATAACGTCAGTGTATTTACCAACCAGTTTTGCAACGCCTGAATCGATTGCACGTGATGCGAAAGGRTCAACAGAGGCAACACCAGCAACCTGACCTGAACGAATGACATCGGCAGTTTGTGGCAGGATGACTTCAACGATGTTGATGGTAGAGCTGTCGCCGCCRTTTTCATCAACCCATTTGCGCATGACAACATCAAGCAGACCGCCAATGCCAGGCACGCCAATTTTACGGCCATTCAGATCGGATGCTTTTTCAATGCCACTGTCAACGCCAGCATTAGTTTTAACATAACCTTGTGACGGTGCACTGGGATGCCTTCAACGCTGGCCAAATCCTGATGCACGGTCATCGCTACAATAGATGACCATTGCCTCTTGAGCACCACCAATACAGACAAAGATAACCCCCACATGGTGATCACCTCGGTTTTAGTAACCGTCAGAATATCACCGAACAATAAACCTTCCATATTGGTTCGCCCGCCGGGCACCAGGGTGATTGCCACCAGGCCCAGAGCTAAAAATCCATGGGAAAAAATACCAAGCATGGTATCGGTGGCCAGCTTTTGTTGATCTTCAAGCACAGTCAGTAATATGGCTACTGACAGACACACAAGCGTTGCGGTGATACCGCCATCGATAGACAACCATAAGCCCAGAGCGATACCGAGAATATGTAAATCAAGAAATCAGCCAGCTTGATTTCGGATCACCCTATAGTTTTTACTTTTCCTGCCTCCCCCATGCGCTATAGT
>NVSA01000012.1 GCA_002401045.1 Paracoccaceae bacterium | reverse complement strand
CATCAGCGCCATAGGTTTGCCGACGATGTTCGAGCGTCCGACGATAACTGCCTTTTTCCCGCGCAAATCGGGCAAGGTTTGATCCAGCAAAATCATACAGCCCTTTGGCGTGCAGGGCATCAATTTGGCCGTCCCCAGCACCAATTGCCCGACATTATAAGGGTGAAACCCGTCAACGTCTTTGGCAGGGTCTATGCGGGCGAGAACCTTGCTGGCCTCGATGTGTTGGGGCAAAGGAAGTTGCACCAAAATACCATCAATTTCAGCGTCGTTATTTAAGGCGTCGATCTGTTTTAACAAATCCGCTTCAGAGACATCAATCGGAAGTTCAATCTTGAAACTGTTCAATCCGATTTCCTTGGCACGGCGATCTTTCATGCCGACATAAATGCGGCTGGCAGGATCGTCGCCGACAATTACCACAACCAAACCTGGCTTGCGGCCATGGGCTTTTTGAAAGCTGCTGACGTCTTTTTTAAGGCGTRCRAACATTTGTGTTGAGACGGCTTTACCATCAATAATCTGCATAGMTATTTCCAATTTTATGCTAAATGGATCACAGGATKARCACYCTGTGATCGCTGTTCTACCCTTGAAAAACCACYGTTTTTGATCCGTTGATAAACAACCGATCCTCTAGGTAAAAAGTGACMGCACGTGCCAAAACACGGCGYTCAATATCACGGCCTTTGCGCACCAGAGTTTCAGGGGTATCTGTATGGCTTACATCTTCTACGTCTTGCGTGATGATCGGACCTTCRTCCAGATCACCTGTCACAAAATGCGCAGTAGCACCGATCATTTTCACACCACGGTTATAGGCTTGGTGGTAAGGTTTTGCCCCCTTAAAGCCTGGCARGAACGAGTGGTGAATATTAATACAGCGCCCCGACAGATACCGCGAAAAATCATCGGACAGAATTTGCATATAACGCGCCAACACAATGAGTTCGGCACCCGTTTCCTCAATAATCGCTTTAATCTGCGCCTCTTGTTCTGCCTTGGTGTCTTTGGTGACTGGCAAGTGATGATACGGAATGCTCTCATCCGTGCTAAGGTGCAACGCTTCGCGCGGATGATTGGACACGATCCCAACAGGGTCGATGTTTAATTCACCAATGCGAACACGGTACAACAAATCGCCCATGCAATGATCAAATTTAGACACAAGGATCAACACTTTACGCTTTTCACTTCTCGCGCGCACTTCCCATTCCATTGCGTAAAGTGCGCCCAGCTCGGTAAATCCTTGCTTGATCGCATCGCATTCTAGCGGGCTGGTAAATTCAACCCGCATGAAAAAGCGCCCTGAATTTGCATCGTCAAACTGCTGGGCGCCAATAATATTGCCCCCCGTTGTTTTAAGATGCATTGCCACATCGGCAACAATACCAGGTTTATCGTCACAGCTTAGTTTTAAGATATAAGTGCTCACAATTTACTCCTATGCGTCTTTCACAACAGGCGGTGTACCATGGGTATGGAACGACTCAATTGTTTTCATGCCCCAAGCTTGGCCCTTTTTGCGATCTGTTTCAGTCCAGATAACGGGTTCCCAGTCAGGACGCAAAATTAACCGCGCCCCTGCATTTGCCAGCTCGACACGGTTCCCAGCGGGTTCCCAAACGTATAAAAAGAAGGTTCCTTGAACCGCGTGTTTATGTGGGCCTGATTCAATATGAACACCATTTTCTAGAAAAATATCAGCAGCCCGCAAAATATCTTCGCGTTGATCCGTTGCATAAGTTACGTGGTGCAAACGACCGTTACCGCCACCATGTTCCTCAGTGCAGGCCAAATCATAGGTCTTGTTGTTCACGGTAAACCAGCATCCACCTAAACGACCGTTATCCAATTGGATTTCTTCTGTGACACGGCTGCCCAAACAGGTCACCATGAATTCACGTATTTTGGTGACATCATTGGCCAACAGATTGACGTGATCCAAACGACGCGGGCAACAGCCCCGTCCGTGATACTGTTGCGCTAGGTTTTTCAGCGCTGGTTTTTCGTCCTCTGGGGCTTCATAAATCACGGTGTCCCAATAGACTTCAAATGTATGCCCAAACGGATCTTCAAATCTGTAAGCACGGCCATGACTTTGATCGCCATCAATCCAGCCAATGCCATAACCAGCGGCCTCAATCACCGCGACACGGCGATCCAATGCCGCTTGGGACGCGCAACGATACGCAATATGCCCCACACCTGTTGTGGTGTGTTTTGTCAATTTCAATGTGCAATATTCATAATCATCGAAAGCCCGCAAATAAGCACTATTTTCATCTTCACCGCTGAGTGTCAGCCCATAAACACGGGTAAAAAAATCAAGACTTTTATCGTAGTCGTTCGTGTACATTTCAACATGACCTAAATGTGCTACGTCATATACTGGTTCTGTCATGGTGTTTCCTTTTGCGGTTAAGCGCGTTGGTTCTTAAGAATAATTATGCAGGGTTTCGCCCTGCGGATTTTGCCCAATCGACGCTTTGCATAATGCCCCCAAGAGGGAATAAATGCGCCTGTGTAATATTACTGTGCGGGTTGTCCAAACAGTATTTTGCTAAGTCCAATGCGACAAGATCAGGTGAATAAGGTATCAATAGTTTGGTTACATCTGCGGCACGTTTTTGCAAGACCTTTAGGGAGGGGCCAATCCCGCAAGAAATCGCCAGCTTAATTAAAGTTTGTAACTTTGCAGGCCCAGCAAGCCCTACGTGAATAGGCAGATCAACCCCTGCTTCGGCGATATCCTTTGACCATTTGATCAACGGTACGGCATCAAAAATAAACTGGGTGATCAGCGCCATTTCRGCGTCACTGCGTTGYGCAAGGGCGTGTTTCCACGACAGCGCCTGATTGGCAATTGTACTACCGCCTTTTGGGTCAATATCTCTGTTGCCTTCGGGATGACCCGCAAAGTGGATATTGRTGAAACCCAGCTTATCCAGCTCGCCTGTCTCAATCAGTTGCATAGAATTGTCAAAACTGCCCACAGGGGATCTGTTGCCGCCACCGAGCAGTAAAGCTTGGGTCACATCTGCCTCTTCACGGTACATGCGCAACCAGTCTGAAAACGTCGCCTGATCGGGGATTAGACGGGCTGGGAAATGCGGCATGACATCTARGCCGTGGGYGCCTAGACGCTTTGCCGTCTCAACCATATCCGCGATCTTTGTCCCTTCAATATGGGCAATATAAACCCGTGTTCCTTTGGGGAATAMRTCGGTTAGATCGGCAACTTTAGCAAGCGTGCGAGGCATGACTTCCAAAGAGTATCCATCAATAAACTTAACCAATGGCGCCATGTCACTGGTTGGCTTTTTTTTGCGTATAAAACTCAAAATACTCATTGGCTTGCCTTTCTCTGCGAAATAGCGATTTGAACGCGATAACTTTCAAATCAACTATATCTAGATCAGGCAACTTCATCTTATACGAAGTTTGCATAACAACTTTTATATTGGTTATAATACTTGCTAGATTGGATAGAATTTCTGGGTCTCTAGGCTTTTAAAACTTAAAATGCGAGACAGGCCTTACTGTCTCGCATCTTGGGAGGAAGGGTTTTAGCCAAACATTCGATCTGGGATGAACAGCGCGATATCTGGTATTAATATCAATAGGATAACGGCCACGACCATTGCGAACCAAAAGGGCAAAACACCGCGAAATATGGTCACCAATGGCACGTCTTGCGCGACCGATCTGACGACGAATACATTCAATCCGACAGGCGGTGTAATCATCCCCATCTCGATAACAATCACCGCAATCACGCCAAACCAAATCGGGTCATATCCAAGGGTTGTGATGACGGGGAAAAAGATCGGYACGGTRACAACCAGCATCGAAAGACCGTCCATAAACATGCCCRATACCAGATAGACCAGTAARATAACGATCAATGTRCCTGTTGCGCCAAATCCAGTGGAATCTAGCACATTGCCAATGATTTCGGGCACATGTGTCAGGGCTAAAAACGGGTTCAATACATTCGCGCCAATAACAATCAAGTACAACATACCCGTTGTTTTTGTGGTTTCGCGCAAGATGCCAGAAAGATCACTAAACTTGATTTTTTTGGYGCCAAAAGCAAGCAGTAAAACAATTACAGCGCCAACCGAGGCGGCCTCTACAGGGGTGAAAACGCCTAGATAAATCCCGCCGATTGAAATCACGATAACCGATAAAAGCGGTGCCGCGCGCATCAGGTAGGCAAAACGTTCTGCCAGTGGCACACGTTCACCTCTGGGGCCTGCTTCTGGGTCAAGCCATGTTACAATACTGATTGTGATGATGAACAAAACCGTTAGCAAAAGACCTGGTAGAATGCCTGCCATAAACAACCGACCAATGGATTCCTCGGTTAAAATGGCATAGATTACAAACCCGGTTGAGGGCGGGATCAAAAACCCCAATGTGCCCCCTGCCGCGATGGAACCTGTTGACAGCGCATCGCCATACCCCAACCGTTTCATTTCAGGCAAAGCAACTTTGCCGATGGTTACGGCCGTGGCTACGGATGAGCCGCTAACGGCGGCAAAGGCGGCACAGCCTAGAATAGACGCGCTTGCCAGCCCGCCGCGAAATCGCCCTACCCAAGCAAAGGCGGCCTCATATAAACTGCGACTGAAACCCGCCGCTGAGGATATATTGCCCATGAGGACAAAGAGCGGCACAACCGTCAGCGAATAATTTGTTGCGGTGGAATATGTTTCGGTCGATAAAATTCCTGTTGCGGACTTTAGCCCGCTTAGAAATGCTACGCCGAAAAACCCAATGATTAGCATCGCCATGCCAACGGGTGTGCGGAAAATCATCAGCAAGAACATGCTGCTAATTCCGATTAAACCTACTGCTGCATCAGACATTTGAATTCTTTCTCGGTAGAATAATGGCCGCAAGTTCGACCCCTAAAATAAACACGAATATGGCCATACCCGCCGTGATCACGACATAGATTGGCCAAATTGGAATTTGTAAAAGATTGGTGGTGTCTTCGTATTTCAGCGCGTCCCAAATTTTAGCGTAAGCTTTTTGCACCAGTAAACTCAGCACAATAATCGCCAAAACCCTTGAGAGAACATCGCCAATAAACCGCCCGACTTTGCCGATAAAGTTGTCCAGCACATCAACACGAATATGACTGTCCAGCGCGGCGGCAGAAGGAATGGCCATCATGACCGTCACACCAGATAAAACCTGAATGATTTCATTGCCGCCTAAAATTGGCGCGTTAAAGAAATAGCGCATAATCACGCCGATGAATGCAACGGACATCATGATAAGCAATGCAATCCCTGCAAGTGCCCCTACCCCTTTGCTCAGCCACGCATAAAACTGATGGAAACGCCCTGTGTTTATAGAATTCATGTTCGCTATGCCTCCCAGCATGTATTGCCTCGATCTTACAACAATACATTCAAAAGCTTCCTTGAAACAAACCCCGCGCAGGCATCAGACTACGCGGGGGTTGTTTGTGTCTAGTTTGCGCGTAACGCATCAACGAATGCTTGGGCACCCGGTTTGTCCGCTTCCAACGCGCTGACAATGTTTTGCACAACATCGCCGACGTTTGCATCAAACTTGGCAGCAGCCTCAGCTGATAATGTGATGACTTGTTTGCCTTTAGCGGCTGCAAATTTTTCCAAACCTGCTTTAGCACCTGCCAATTGAACAGTGTTGGCAGTCATGGATATCTCACGACCCGCTTGTTCAACTGCTTTTTGTTCATCCGCTGAAAGATCTTCAAATGCATCACGGTTCATCAAAATCACAAAGGGTGAGATACTGCTCGCCATACCTGTTGTGATATAGTCCGCCGCATCGATTAATTTAAACGCATTCGTCGCTGTACTGTCGATGAAAGCCGCATCAATCACACCTGTTTGCAAGGCGTTAAAAATCGCAGGCGCAGGCATTGAAACCGCAGTCGCGCCCCAGCTTTCAACCAAAGCACCCGCATTGCGTGATGGCACGCGTACTTTTAGGCCATCCATGTCTTCGATGCTGTTAATTGGCTTCTTTGAATATAAAACGTTCTGACCATTCGTCCAGATCGCAACCAATTTTGTGCGGCGATATTCGTCTTCAATATGCTTAATACCACTCCAAAGCGCCTGGGTGCCCGTCGCTTCATCAATCACACCTGGTAATTCCATCAACAATGTTTTTGGAAAGTTAGAGGCGGTATAACCTGGCAATGTAAAAACAAATTCCGCAACGCCGTCCACAACACGGTTATATTGCTCAACGGGACCTGCCCCCAATTCACCGCCACTAAACACTTCAACGCTAAGGCTGTTATTTGTAAGCTCGGCAACGCGTGACGCAAAGGCCTTAAAGACAGGTTGCTCATACGGGTGGTTCGGTGACAAAAAGTTAGCCAAACGCAAATCGCTCGCCATTGTTGTTGTCGCGGCAATCGCGGCCAAAGCCACGCCACCCAATATACGTTTGAAATTTCTTGTATGTTTCATGGTTATTCCTCCCAAGTGTTTAACGGATGTGAATGCTTGAGCAGTGATTCTAGTCCTGCATTCATAAGTGACCCGCGTATGTATCAAGTATGGAATATGGCGCAAATCCTGCTAATGCATTTAGCGAAAAAAAGAGATGATTTAGGTTATATCTCATAATTGGCACGTATTGCGTCCATTTTACCCCTGAGACGCTGTTTCACAACAGCCAGTATTGGGCAAAACCCAATTCTTCCTTACACGAAACCCTTTTGAGATGCATTAAATTACGCTAAATAGGTGGGTCGCCAAACAGACACTTTATGAGGTTGAAAAGAACCAGTTCACAAGGGCGACCTATGAGCGTGCGATTGAATCGCTCAATGCGGTCAACGGCGAGATAGAGTACCTTATTCAACAGGCATGGGGGCGTTAGGCTATGGCCCGTAAGGATTTAAGCTTTGTCGAAAAAGCAAATTTTGCACGTCAAATGCGCGATGCGGATTATGATCGCAAAGCAATTTGTGCGACGTTGTTCATTGATAAAACAGTGATTTCGCGGATGCTGTCAATTGTAGACCGTATTCCTGTAGAAGTGATGAGGCCATCGGGGTCCACCAAATGTGGGTCGGGATCGTTGGCTAGAAATAGTCGAGAGGCTATAAACAGTGAACCTAATGTACCGCTGGGATTGATGCTGAAAGCTTGCCCTGATATTTACGATCATGTTATATAAATAGTGAACATATCCTGTAGCTTTTGGTTTCTAATTTGCCAAAGCTGCACTTGTTGCGTAGAAAAAGTAATAAGATGGGGTATTTATGGCGAATACGGCGGTGACTGATACAATAACATTAGAGGATTACGCATCTTTTGATCCCATCATTCAGCAGATCATGGATATGGTGCGGGATGCTGATTTTGATGCGGCCAACAGTCTTGCACGTCAAACTTATGAAGTCGTTGCACGACGGGCTTTTCGACTGGGGTTTTTGGATCAAATTGAAGCCAAACAATCCAAAAAACCCGTTGGTGAACGTGTTGAAGGTCTAAAAGGCGTCTCCTTTCGGGCAATTAGCGGGCTCGATAATTACATCCGTAACCAACGCTATGAAGCGGCATGTAAAACCTTAACAACCCCGAAAATTGTGGTTCAAGGGGATAGTTGGGTGTCCTTTCCTTTCGTTATTCAAGACCTTGGTCGCCAACTTGCACAGCATTTTCCTACCTTTTGTATTGGTTGCCCTGGCGATGATGTCAGTGATATGGGACAGCCCGAAAAACTGGATGAACTGCTTTGGAGCCTTGATTACACGCAGGCCGATATTTTGATTTTATCAGGCGGCGGCAATGAAATGATTGGCGATGATTTCCCAAAGGTTCTGGAAAATACAGATGCTGCCAGTGGGATTAACCAAGCCCAGCTCAACAGGAAAAAAACCGAAGTTATTACCGGGTTTCGCCATATTATTGATGCCGCCTTAGCCCATAATCCACGTTTGAAAATTTTCATTCACAGCTATGATAAACCGCATCCCCAAAAGGGCGAAGCTTGGCTGGGTCAGGTCTTGGAGGACGCACAGGTTTGCCCCACCAAATGGCAGCCAATTTGTGCTGAGATTATCGACCAGTTTGACCAATCTCTTTTGGATTTATCTGCTGAATATGGCGGCCAGCTTCAGCGTGTTGATCTGCGCGGAATATCACAAAATTCTGTCCCTACATGGCATGATGAAATACATCTGTCTTCTGATGGATACCGCCAAGCAGCGCAGGCATTTAGGCGGTCCATTCAGCAGGCTTTATTATGAACGCGTCAACCTCCCTGTCAAAAACGTTGTTGTTTTTATATGAATGCCTATCGGACCCACAGCATACAGAATTGATGATTGAAACAATTGGCCAATGGTTGTCAGATGAAGATAATGAATTACATTTCAGTGATTTAGAAGAACATTCGCAAAATGTTCTTAAGCTCTTGGAAAACCAAATTAAATCAGACCAAAGCCCGTCTAATAGTCAAACTGCCCCTGATTTAGAAATACCATTCACGAAAAACCACGTCGATACATTAGCCGCGATTACGGTCGCGTTGGGCGGGGTAATCGCAGATGAAACGGGGCAAAAACTAGATGTGTTTCTGTGTTCTAAAGATCAAAACATACTCTTTAAATATACCACTATTACGGGCGAAACACATCTGTGTCTGATGGTGCGCGATAGCAATTTAAATCATCTGCGTCTGTGGTTTAACGAACAACAATTGCATGGCTCAATCGAGGCATTAATGAAGTCTGATTTGGGGTTAAGCCACAGTGAATTTATGGTTATCCACGAAATTGCACGGGGTGGGAAAACCACGCAGATAGCACAACGTTTGGGCAAGTCGCCTGAGACGATTAAGTCCCAGTTGAAATCCATTGCTGTAAAGCTGGGCACATCGGGGCAACAACAAATTCAGGCGCAAATAAATCGTTTAGAAAAATTCGTTGCTAGTGCGGGTATTGAGCACAAAGAGAAAACAACGCCGCAAAGTGCCCAGTTTAAATTACCCGACGGTCGCACCCTAGCCTATTCAATTTACGGCCCCATGAATGGACGCCCAGTTTTGTTCTTCCATTGCTTCTTACATGGTCGCCACTTGCCGCAAGACATTGCGCCTTACCTAGCTAAAAACAACATTAAAATAATTTCGATGTCACGGGCAGGTTTTGGGGGTTCAACATTAAATACAGCTCAAGACACGGATCGCCTATCCCAGAATACATCCGATTATGTAGCGCTGGTAAATCATCTTGGCCTTGGGCCCCTGCGCTTATTTTCACACGCGACAGGTTTTGCGTCGGCCTTTCATTTTGCGCTTCATTATCCTGAATTATCGCTTGGCATAATAGGGTTGGATGCTGTTCCGCCCGCCAATTCACGCGACCGTATTGGCCATTTAATCGGGYTGTTCAAATCRACATCCCTAGCCATGTCYAAGGCACCCGCTACGTTTAATTTAATGACACGATTTGTATTCAGCCGACTGGCAAGCTTTCAAAAGCCTGGCAAAAAAATGCGTCGYCATATYTTGTATCCGTCGATCCCSCTCGAYGAGTTGGAAACCGATGCTGGCCTGAATGCCGCCACTGCCAATGTCCATGATYTRATGCAAAAYCARTTGCRYCAATGTGTGCAAGAGGCGCGAATCTTTCGTCAAGATTGGGCGCATATGTCATCTGATATCAACACTAAACCCCGTGTTCRTCTGTATCATACCCGCGACAATCCTTTTGTGGCGATGTCAGGTTCTAATGAYTTGGCCGACACTTTGGGCTGTGACGTAACCCCCTTGGGCACAACGTTTCCTTTCTTGACGCCGCATATGAAAAACCTGTTTGACGACCCSAAAGAAACCCCATGACACAGCACCCCCAAGCAGATCTTGAATGGTATGAAACAGGTCACATCAACACCACGTTGATCATCGCAAAAATTGCTGGCCTGTCGCCTGAGTTAAYCCGTGACATTTCAATTTTTTGCCAAATTCCTGACTATCATAAATTCAAACTACGCTATTCAGCAGGCACGCCGATATGGGGCTGGCTGGAAGGCAAAGGCGATAATGCAAAACTAATTGCGACGCTGTTGCACGGCTTTCACGGCGGCGATGCGCCTGAAGTTTTACGGCGTCAAAAAATATTCCACTCTATCGTGCGCCAACAAATACGGGATCAGATTGAACCATGGAAAATCGGGTTTTCTGTACATGCTTTTGGCGACAGCTACGCACATACCTYCGTTGATGCGCAACAAAACCGCTGTGCTTACGGCTACCCTTTAGGCCACGGTTTAGATTTCATTTTCTGCGTTAAGCCTGATTATATATCGCAACATTCAGAATTATATTTTGAGTATTGCGCTGGACTATATACAGCACTGACAGGCAAGCCCGCCGCAGAAAACTTTGAATTTTTAGCCTTTGTCGGTGGGTTCAAAGCCATCCTRACCAGTTCGCATTTCGACACATTRAATGTCGAGGAACAAGAATATATCATCTCAGATTACATCGTGACCGCGTCACAAGATCAAACCACCCATGCTGAAATGATCGCGGCGGGTGATGGGTTGGATTATAGCGCTGTGATCGCTTATTTACGYGAGCTTGAACAGGTCATCACTAGCCCTGAAACCGATCCCACCCTAGTTCCTGCACTGGCCTAAATAGGATCGGRGCGCGCGTAATTCGCCTTGAACCGAGAACCCAAACGCGCCGCCATTCACGCCGTTTTCTAAAACCAGCGTCAAGGCACGGTCGCCTTGGCCTTGGTCAACAAGCCTTGCCTGATTGACGGCCAAAGGTGTAGGAGCCCCGTCAAACTGCATGRCAAAATCATCACCGCCTAGGAATATTTGGGCGCTGTCATCGGCACTAATTTTGTTAAAACGCGCCTCTGCCTGCACATCTGAGCAAGAACAAAACTCAATGTTGAATTCCAAAGCATCGCCGAAATCCCCCGCAACACTTAACCAATCCCCGCGCCAGTCTTCAGGCTTATCCTGCACAGAATACAGTGGTTGATTGGTGGAATTATTAAGCGCCCAAATCTTTGGGTTTGCAAGATCTACCAGCAAGTCAGGGTTGGATTTGCAAATCTCGGAATGGGTTAAAGGGATAGCTGGCAGAGAGCTATCTTTTGATTTTAAGTTTGGCGTAATTGGTGCAGATGGTGGCGTTGCGGGCTTTGCCAACGCATTGGCACTAATACGGGGCGGGTTCTGAGTGTAGACCATATAAGCCCCCGCACAGATCAGCGATGCCGCCAAACCTGTCGCGATCCAACGCATTGTTTTGCGGTTTGTTTTACGCGGTTTTGGCGGAGCTGGCAGAACAGGATTAATGCATGGATTTCGGCAAAACTCTAACAGTCCTGCCGCATTGGTCATATCAATATACGGCGTTGTGAGCACGCCTTCGGAGTTGCGCTGTGCATGAATATAGCCGCCAATATCAGCCCAATTTATTCGGTCGCGCCCCTGTGCGGCCTTGCCTGTTGTCACGCCTTCAATCAAATGATGGGTGAATAACGAATAGGACTGCCCTGCATCGTTTTTGGTTTCATAGGCACTTGATCCAGATTGCGATGCTCCTAGAATATAGGTGCCCGTTCCTTTGGGGTCAAAATTGGCAACCATTTGGCCTGCATCGTGGACGCTATCACGCGCCACATATCGTCCGTCTTGACGAAAGGCACTCGCATTACAGCAATCCAGTAACAGCACTTTTTGCTTGGCAAAACAGCGTTCTAAGTTCCGCCGAATGTAGCTGGCTTCCAAGGCTAGGGCTTCGTAATTTTCCAAAGTTGTGTTGCGAAGAGCCAAATATAATTCACCGCCCATGCCGCGAATCCCGTGCCCCGCGTAATAGAAAAACAGATAGTCGTCTTGCTTGGCGGATTTAAAAAACACCGACACAGCGGCACGAAAATCAGCCAGTGAAGGATTTTCCAACAGGGTAATTTCATCGGCTTGAAAGCCTACGTAATCTTGTTGTAGCAAATCACGCAGTTTGCGCACATCTTCTTTGGCGGCTGTCAAAGGGGCAAGGCTGGGGTCGATGAATTTGCTGTTATGTACCAACAGCGCGCGGCGTCTACCCATAGTTTAAATCCTGATCATCGAGCTCATTTCGCAAGGCGGCCATGGAATGCGCGTAGTTGCTAACACGTTTTAGGCCTGAGAAATGGATGCCGACAACATGCACATTCGTGTCGCCTAAATCTACAATTGGCGATCCTGAACAGCCGCCTAATGTTGTGCAATCATGTCCGAAAACGCTGGTCGCATTTTGATCGGCAAAGGCTGACATAGAGTGTTCCACTTCCCCAGGGGCATATCGTTTTACGCCGAAATCAAAGTCAAAGATGTCTTTCAATAGTGAAAACCGTTCGGCCCCTGGCATTGGTTTTCCAGGGAAACCAACCGTATAGATCGGGCGCGTAGAAATCACATTGCTGATTGAATTTTCCAAAATTAATGCGGGGGGTAAGCTTTGCCCTTTTCTGGGTTTAAGCTGTATCAAGGCATAATCAGATTTACTAAAATCCAAAGCGGCCACGTCAATATCCAAGGCGCTGGTCGTTACAATATTCGCGGCCGTAAAGTTCAGGTCACTGACCCCGTCATCGGCAAAACAGAACGTTGTTTCAGGATCTATCTGCCAAGAAGTGCCGTCAAACCATGCAATACCTTGTAAAACATGGCGGTTGGTCATCAACAAATCGTCGGAGACCATAAACCCTGATCCCATCTGTTTCGTGCCTAAATTTATCCGCGCCACCGATTGTGCCACCGCTTCGATATCAGCGCAAACGTCACGGGTAACCTGATCCCATTCACCCAAATTCGCAGCCTTAATATCCAGTTTTTGATCGCAAAACCTTATAGAGGGGCGAATGCCTTCGAGCATRACAACGGTTTCTAATGCTATGAAYTCTSGGGTGCTTARCTGTGCATCACCGCCTGATTGGGTTAGCTTTTCCAATCCCGTTTCTAACGGCCCGCGTAATGTTTTRCACRCTAGAACATCTTTGACTCCAGCARGTGCCGCGTCTGCATCCGCTATAGATAAGCGATCTAATCGGCGACCTGTTTTGATGATTTCACGGGCAACGGGGCTRGATTGCATAGCGCCTTTGTCGCGCGTCAAAAGCCGCGCAAGCAGGCTTGCATCCGATTKATTTACCCCATTYCCCATATACTTATTTGAACAAACACACAGGCTAAATCAACACCTTTRTAGCTATTTTTGCGCTTTYCAGGTGGAGGGCATCGGATTTAACCTGACTGAACCCGATGCTTGTTGGCTTTTSTATCATTAGCAATCAACCCCCGTTGGATCAGAACAGCTTCCACCGCGTGGGCTGCCAATGCCGATATTCAATCTAAGGCATAAGCCTTTGACGTTGATCGTCCCGATTGGGCATTTACGCTCAACTTGCTTTTTGACACAGCCTTTGCCTTTGACATAGGTCGAATTGCTACCGCATTTAGGTTTAGAGATCACCTTGCGGCAACCCTCGCCTTTGACAAACCGCGTACCTTTTACACAGCCACAAGATGATTTGTTTTTCTGATACATATTTTTGTACCGACAAACACAGCTCGCCCCTTTTTTACGTGTCGTAGAAGACTGACACACCAAGGGTGGTTTAGGCATGGGGGGTAGATCAACGGTGACACATGACGGTGTCGCATCCGAGGCCATTTGCAATCCTATTGCGCGGAAGAAATCATCGCTAAGCTCACCCGTAGGGTCTAGACCCAACTGTTTTTGCAAACCTTTCAAGCCTTTGCGGGTATTGGGGCCAATGCGACCATCCACAGTGCCGACATCATAGCCGATCTGGTTCAAGGCAGTTTGCGCAATCATCGCTTGTTGTTTCGGATCATCGCCGACACCGATCGCGCCACAGTTATCGAAACTGCCGCCAGAGCGTTGCCCGGGTAAGGTCAGTTGCATCGATACTGTCGACGTTTCTTGAGGCGCCAATTTTAGCGTGCCATTAATACAGCTAGAGCCTTCGCGACCTTTGGTTGTGCAATTCCAGCCTTCACCAGAAATACCGCGAATAGCGGTTGGGCGCGGTGCCCCAAACACATCGTTCAAGACCATGGGTGCATTAAATTCGGCAGTGCCATTGTTCGTCACGACCAAGTCAAATCCACAGCTATAATTTTGTGCCGCGACGTTTACGCTACATTTACCCGTGCTTAGTTTTTCCAATGAAATTGGCGGTAGGGTCGTATGTGGCGTGTTGTCCTCTTCGATCTGAATATTAATCATCGCACAATCAATAGGGGAACTTATGCTGGGCGCAGTTGTTGCATCTTGTGACAAATGCGTGCTGGCACAGTTTTGTAACTGTTCCCCGTTTTCAAAGTCAGGGCCATTATCCCAATCTCCATTAATCGTTGAGGTCCATGACAGTAGAATCGGCTGGTTAACATTGAAATCATCGCTTGAGATAACACAATCCCCCGCAGCATTGCCCGTATCAGAACAAGTCATTGACGCGGGTTGCCCCGATACATTGGTAAAGTTGCCAATCAACGGAATTGCTGCCCCATTTGGTGCCGTCATAATATCCTTTAGCGTGATAATCTGACCACTGGGTAAATTAGCCCCTGTAATGGTGATGGAACATTGCACAACACCTTGGGGTGCATGTTCAGTCACAACAACATCACTACATGTTTTGCTCACCTCTAATTCAGGCGGTAATACAATAACAGACAGCTCATCGGTTTCCCCGTCACAATCATTGTCGATACCGTCGTTTGGAATTTCAGGAACAGGGTCGCATTGATTTGAAGCCTCTGAAATCACCACACAAGACGGCACAGTTGCCGCCCCGCTACTGGGTTTTCCGTAAGCACAGTTCTGAATATCCTGCTCACCTCGATCTGATCCAATCACGATCATTTGCGTGTTAATCGTCGAACTATACCCCGTTGCCGCAAAATCTGTCGCCGAGATATAACAATTCGCACCGCTTGACGTAGTATAAGGTGTCGGGTTGCAAACCCAAGGATCGCTTGAATTCATCTGTCCTAAAAACCCATAAGGATCACCCCCCGGTACGTTCGAGTATGTTAGATTATCATGCACATATATCGGGCCAGGAACGGGGCCTGTTGCGGTGACGGTGATCGTACAATTATAGATCACATTCGCGCCCATACGAGGTAAGGCGGTACAGGCTTTAACAACCTCTAGCGCGTTGTTAGGTGTGACATCATCCCCGTAAGGCGGGATTGTTACATCCGCACAAGACCCAAGTTCTTGATTGCTGGTTGAGCTGCTAAATGTTGCACAGTTGTTAAAGACGCCGCCTTCTGGTGCTTCCGTCAAAATCACAGTTGCAGTCAAAACAGATGACCCCGTTGCTGGGAAATCAGCGGCGGGTATTTCACAGTTCTCGGTTAAACCCGTACCCGTACAAACCCACGGATCACTTGATTGAAGTGTCATCTCACCGCCAATGAATTGGCCTATATCGTTGATGTAAAGCGTGCCTGTTGTGGGCGCAGGTTCTGCATTGATTGTTATTTCACACTCAACATTCCACGATGGATGCGCAGGGCCTTCGATCAATGTCGGTTCACTACATGCTTTAATGATCTGATAGTTTGGCTCAATAACAAGGGTGTCTGTGATAACCAAAGGCACACAGCTTTGCCCAATGGGTGCTACCGCTTGCAAGATATCTGCAAAGGCTTGCGTGATGACGGGCGTCCCGTCTCCATAATATTGTATAGAATAATCACCCGTTTGCGTCCCTGCGGGCAAAGCCCCCAAAGCTGCACAGTTTTCACCACTTTGTGCAACCACTTGTCCGTCAGCACTCAAAGGCAACATCGTCATTGTATAACTGGTAGATGCGCCTGCCGCCAAAGAGATATTTGTGACACAAGCAAATGGGTTCGCAGGTAAATTCCCGCCACAACCCGCAGGCATCGGTGATACATTGCTCACCGAAAACTGGCTAACGGTTGTCATATCTGACAACAACACAGGGCCTGAATACGGTGCCTGACTGGCATTTGTGATCGTGACTGTAAAATCACAAGGCTGGCCAATCGGACATTCCTCAGGGCCTGATTTTACAATCTCTAACTGTGGTTTATTGATTTGCGTTACATGACACGACTGCTTGGCCTCTTGGCCCACGACCATCGTTGCGTCAAACATACGCACACAGTTTTCAATGGCAAAATCACCCTCACCGTCAAAAGCGGGTGGGTTATATAGTACCGTAAAGGTTTGTTGTCCGCCCGCAGGGATTGTCACATTACCTGTACAACCTGCTGGTGACGTCAAATCAACAACCGCACAAAGAGCGGGTGAAATACTGGTAAAACCACCACCAGATGCACTGTAGGATGTTTGACCAGACAACGGTGTATTCGTGACCGTATCATCCAGTGTAATCGGCCCCGTATAGTCGCCATTTCCTGTGTTCGACACAGTATAGGTAAACTCACAAGGCGCGCCCGTCCGACATTCTTCAAGGCCTGATTTTACGATCTCTAGCTCTGTTGTATTTGTCAGCGGGGCATTTTCTTCCCAACAGCTTTTATTGTTCGTCATGGTTGTTTCACCAACCGATTGCCCCGCACGGGTAATATCTGCATCTGCACAGTTTTTAACATGCAGTTCGCCGTCTTTAATTGCGGGCCAGTAAATATCCACTGGCAATATCGCACCATTGGCAGGCACCGTATAATTACAACTCCACGCACCGCCCGTTTGGGTACACAACCAAGGTGCTGGCGCAATTGGCGCACCAAAAGACGTAACATTTATTTGATCCACTAACGGATCATTCACCGTGATAACGTCACCCGCCTGCAATGTCCCTGTGGGCAAATCAACCGTGATTTTGAAGCCATGTGGCGGTAATTGTTGCGAAGTTTCACCAAGTTCTGCGAAATCAATGTAATCTTGCCATTGCTTCTGAACCGACAAATCAATCGGTCCCTCACAAGGTTCGTCTTCTGGAATCGTGATCGTCATTGTGCCCATACAGCACAAATCAACGCCCTCGCCTTTACCGCCATCTTGATGGATAGCTTCGGTTTTGATGATCACAACTTGACCAGGCGTTCCCCCGACTACAGCCAATTCCAACGGATCATTCGGATTTTGTGAAACCGTCACACCAGCTGTTATCGACACAATACGCACGTCATTGGGATTAAAATTCGGCAAAGCACTATTGGTCAGGGTGATAATCCTCGCCCCTGTCGCACGGTCACAGGTTGTCTTACCCTGCTCGAACGGCGCACAATTTGGCGGTGGTGGGCCTTCTGGGAATTCAATCGCAACACAGCTTTCATCAATACGGTCTGTTCCCGCATCATCCAACATCTCGAACTTACCCGAGGCACAGTTTTTCACATCTGTAACATCGGTGTCCGCAGGGATCGTCAGGTTTACATCAATAGATGTCTGCCCGGATGCAGGCACATCAGCCGCATTCAAAACACATGAAAGTTCTGTCGTATCATTAGGCGAGACGGCACTATGCTGGCATGACCACGCATCACTACTGCTGGCGCTATTGATCGCCAGTTGCGCTAAACTTCCGCCAATACTGAATTGCTCATAAATCACAATTTGCGGCGGGAAAGGTTCATCTACCGTCACATCAATCGTACAATTCAAATCATAAGACCCATCAAGGTTATAAGTCGCAGGTTCACATGATTTGATCGCCTCAACATCTGTCGTTGGAGTGTTACATGTCCCGGTTATAAAACACGGCGGCGTATGCTCGGCGCATTGGGTTTCAAAGGCGACATAGGCATTATCCATGTTCAATTGATTGTCCATCTGAACCTTGAAAACATACGGCGTATTTGCTGTTAAGCTGGCCGTGAATGCTGCCAACTGCCAAGGATCGGTTTCAGAGTTACCTGCTGGCACATTCACCGATGCGGGCCCTGCAATAACAGTACCGTTCGCATCTAAAATCGAAACTAAAGCATCCCCAGAGGCATTCGAGCGCGAAGAAAAATATGTTCCATAAGACACTTCTCCCGTACACTTGGGCGTAAATTCTTGGGAAATTGTCCCCATGCCAGAAATATTGGCTTGATCAAAATAATGCTGGAAATTTCCCACACCGCCTGTGGCGTCCGATGCAGGGCCAAGAGTTCCGTACCATGTTGTCCCACCTGGTCCGTCGACCGAAACCACGTTGGTTTGTCCCGCGCCCAAGACCCACGGTGCAATGCTCCAGTTGATATTATTGCCGTAATTATTTGGCGGCGATTGCTCAAATCCACCGTTGGTTAGAACGGGTTGCGCAAATGCGGTTGTGGCAAATCCTAGCGCTATTATCGTCGCAGATATAACAGATCTAAACATTATTCCGCCTCCTTCACACAGGCTTCGCCCGGAATTTTAAAGTTCACTGTTTGATTGCAACAATTATASGGCGCGTTGCTGGCGCGGTCGGCGGCATTATAAGCGCATAGATTCAACTGCCCAGATTGCCCTGGTGCCAAGCYGCTTAAATCAACAGATATCCGCCCAGGAARAYTTTGATTGCTCGGCAGGCTACTGATCTGGCCTGACGGGTCTTCAACTTTGACGTTGTCAAACCCGACATTGCTTCTGTCGCCCAGCTCGCTTGCGAATTCATATAGGCCTGTGGTTTTGTTACACACCACATCTGATGTAATTTCCAAACAGGCTTTGGGTGGGTCTTTGGGAAAGCATAAATTCGGAAAAACTGCGCAAGTACACAAACCTGCGGCAATGATACTGCGGGTACAAAAGAACTCTTTGTCCTTAGGGTCTTTGACATCATCCATGTCCGTTACGTGGTCAGCTAGCACACCAGCCCCTGCCCCCAGACCACAATCCAACACCTCAACGTYACCCACATGACCTGTGACCTCCACACCATGAGGCTCACCATTAAAATCTTGCAAAAATGATAACCAAGGGGGCGCGTTATCTGCCGCACGAATGGCACGTGGTGCGATTTGAATGCCGTCCAGACGCAGCTTGCCACCCTTTAGTAGGCTGTCTTGCAAATTTTTATTATTACGTAGATTTTGCCCCGTGGACAAAAGGCTGCCATTACAACGGCGCCAATCAATACGGCCCTTATCATCGTAACTTGGCCCTAGATCAATACCACCTAAGCCATTGTTATGATCCCCTTTAAACCCAACGGGTAAAACTTCAGGTTGTTCATACCAAACCGAGGGCGTCTCTGGATCATCCTTTGGCGACTCGTATACATAGCGCAAAACCTTGGCCTGCGTATCGGTGGTAAAGGTCTTATAATCATAGGCCGTGGCAACCGCAGGACGCTGTGCCAAAATCATTGCACCACTTGGGCTAAAGACAATATCGGATACATCAAACCCTTGATGTTCTTGCGTGACCGTTAGCTCCCAACGGGGATCATCCAGCATTTCACCCGTTTTCGTGTCAATGCCAATTGACCAAATTTCAGGCCCCTGCGCGACCGCATAAAACAGACGCGTTCCCCGTACAGCCAAACCCCAAACCCGACGTTCAGGTTTAGCGATATTCCATGTTTTTGGGTCAAGGCTGTCAAACTTTGATTTCTCAATATTAATACCAGAACGGGGGTTGAACCGAACCCGACTACGTTTAGCGGCTTTGCGCCCTGCCACCCCGTGGTCGAAATCTTGTAATAACTGACCTTTGTCATCAACGCGGTGGATTAAGCCTGTTTCTAGGTCGCTGACAAACAACTGATTATGGGCGGCATCATAAGTAATATTGCCCAATCCCGCGCCCGTGTTTTCACGCTCTTCTAATTTAATGGTGCTGAATAGGCTGATTTGCCCTGTCGCCCCTTCAACTTTGTAAACAGAGCCAGGCCCCGAACCTTTGAAACTGCCCCATTGGCCTTGCATCCAACGTGCATTCCGCGCGCCTTTGGTCAGGCGATCCAGAACGAGATCTTTGTTTTTATCGACGCCGACAATTTGCAAACCAAATACTGAACTGGCGGTCAAATACAGGTTCGGGTAGTGCATGTCGTCAATGGCAATACCAAAAACTTGCCCAACGTCACGTGCGGTAAATCTATCGTAGGGTGCTTGACTAACTTGATCGCCATTAAAGCCGTAACCGATATTATTAATCTGTGTCAGGCTGGCCGATTGTCCATCAAGATCAATGAATTTCAAATCATCGGATTGTAGAATTTCAGCGCGGTCTTGCAGGCTTAATTCTGGATCAAATAGGGGGTGTTTTACCGTAAATCCAGAAAACCCTGTCATGACAATGGATCCTGCACGGAACAATTCATCGATGGGGCGGGTGCTTGGGATAATCCTAATATTTCCAGCCGCATCTTTTATGTGAACGGTGGGTGTTGCTTTGGGGGCCGTGTTGTTTTTTAAGATCCAGCCTGTTTTTGCCGGCTGTGTTTTGGGTGCTTCACGCACTAAATTTTGCGGTTCCGTTTTGGTCGGTAATATCCAGCCATTTGCCAGCGCTGTTTGTGTACCCAAACATGTGATTAACAAAGTCGCACAAATTTTCCGAAAACGAATAGGATTGGCCATGGTTTACTCCCCAGTATTTGGATCGAGACTAGCCAAATACTGGGGAGTAAAGCAATCACCCGAATGGGGGAAAATTCAATTAGTAGTCATAAATCATGTCATTTAATCCTTTAGCGAGATTCTGGCGAGAAGAGCTCAACCTTAAGCACTTCTTCAATATCCTAAATTTAGCTAAATTATATTGTTAATCAACAACTTACCATATGCCCTATCTAGGATTTTGCCCGATCTGCCGCAAATTTAGCAAACCATTCAATCGCCGCAGGGTCTTTCATTGCACCCTTGCTGACCACATCTTCGACCGATGCACCCATCAATATTTTCCGCACAGGAATTTCCATTTTTTTGCCCGTCAAAGTATTCGGAATCGCAGGCACTAAAACGATTTCATCAGGCACATGCCGCGGGCTTCGTTCTTGGCGTAGACGTCCACGGATTTCCTTAACTAAGGCCGCATCAAGCTCTTTATTTTCCATCATCTCAACGAACAAAGGCATATAGAAACCGCCCTGCCCTTCTTCGATGCATACGATCAGGCTGTCCGCTATTTCTGGAAAACCTTCCATCGTGCGGTATATTTCCGCCGAGCCAATACGGACGCCAAAACGGTTCAAGGTGGCGTCTGATCGGCCATATACAAAGCATTCGCCAGTCGCTTTAAATTTAACCCGATCCCCGTGTTTCCAGATGCCAGGGTAGTCTTCAAAATACGACGCTTTATATCGTATATTATCGGTATCGCCCCAGAAGAATAACGGCATGGAAGGGATCGCTTGACGGATGATGAGTTCGCCGACTTCATCGACGATGATTTGGCCCTCTTCATCGTAGGCATGCACATCAACCCCCAAAGCGGGCGCTTGAATTTCACCTGCATGAACAGGCAAAATCGGAGATCCGCCCAGAACACCGCTACAAAATTCGGTGCCGCCTGATTGCGATGTCACCCACAGCTCATCTTTGACATTTTGATAGACCCAATCAAACGCTTCAGGCGTTGCAGGTGATCCGACGAGTAAAACGGTCTGCAAACGATCAAACTTAAAACGGTCTTTGGGAACGATCCCTTGTTGGCGCACAATTTGGGTGAACGTCGGGTTGGTTCCGAAAACAGTCGCCCCCGTTTTATCAGCCAGTTCAAACAAGAACGACGCGTCTGGATAGGCTGGATGACCATCAAAAAGCACCGCCTGCCCGTTCATYAAAGGACCTTGCATCAGCGTGTTCCACATCATCCAGCCCGTRGTGGAATAAAAGAACARGCARTCGTCTTTTTTAAGRTCAAAATGRAAYGCGGCGGATTTTARATGYTCAACRACCATCCCGTGATGSCCATGCACGATYGGTTTYGGCAGACCTGTAGTRCCCGATGAAAACAAAATCCAGAGGGGGTGATCGGATGGAACACGGGTAAAGCTGAAATCTTCGGCGCTGACTTTTGCACCAGATAGCATGGTGTCCCATGATAYCGTATTGCACTCAAACTGGGGTTGGCTGGTCGCGTTTGGCAAGTAGTCCAGCATCACAACGGTTTCTACGGACGGTAAGGCCGCAACAATGTCTTCAATTTGCTTGCCACGGTTAAAATCTTTGCCTGCATAACGGTAACCGTTCACAGCAAATACCAGTTTCGGTTCGATTTGGCTGAACCGATCAATAACAGTTTGTGCGCCAAATTCTGGTGCGGCGGAAGACCAAATTGCACCGATAGACGTCGTGGCTAGCATGGCAACAACAGCTTCTACGATATTGGGCATATAGGCGACAATACGGTCGCCTTTACCAATATTCATCCCGCGCAATTTGGTGGCGAGACGGCGGACTTGGCTGCCTAAATCAGCCCAGCTCATAGAGGCTAAATCACGAATTTCCGAGGTATGCTGTAAAACTGTACGGCTTGGGTCGCCCTTGGTTTCATTACGTAAAACATGCTCGGCATAATTTAGCGAGGCACCTGTAAACCAGCGGGTTTCATGCATGGGGCTGTCGGTTCTAATGGTGTCAATTTCACCGTCTGCTTGGATATCAAAATAATCCCAGATTGCTTGCCAGAAGGCAGGGCTGTCTTGAACGGACCAGTCCCAAAGGGCTGTGTAATCTGTGAAATCAAGATCGCGGTTTTTGCGTAACCATTGCATAAAAAGCGTGATGTTTGCCTGGTCGGTTACCTCTTTGGGCGCACGCCAAAGGAATTGGCCTTCGGTTGTCATAATGTAGTCTCCTTTAGGGCGTTGCTGTTAAGCTTTCCAGTATTCTAGGGGTAATTGTGATAATGAAGATATCACGAGATGTGCTCTAAGATCAGGTTCAACGGCATTGAATGCAGCTTGATCTGCGATGCCTGTGGTAACCCCGATCGCTAAAGAACCTGCCTTGCGTGCCATCATAATTTCTAAAAGGGGATCATCGCCAATGACGGCAACTTCATCGACGCCGCATCCTAAAATACTTGCGGACATATCCAAGCCCAGTGTCGAAGGCTTGCCCAAAACGGTCGGGGTTTGGCCTGTAACTTTGGTTACCATTGCGGCAACCGCACCTGATACGCCTAAGATTTTTCCACTAGCGCCTGCAAAAAAGGGCGCATCCGAACCAGTAAAGGGAACCGCACCAGCCCAAATGGCTTCGCAAACAGCTTCAAGATTAGGGACGCCAAAATCGCGTGTCCATCCCATCAGAACCGCCTCTACGGGATCTTGGCCCGGAACAGCATCAACCACGTCAAACCCTGCTTCTTGCATGGGAAGTTTTGTGCCCTCCGCACCAAAAACCATCACACGGTGGTAGCCTTGTTCTTTTAAATGATGCACCGCGACGGCCGCAGGGGTTATGATGTGATCAGGGTCAAGAACCAAACCTGCATCGGCGAGCAGTGGGTAATAATCTGCTATCGGGAAAAAAGTGCCGTTAGTATAGGCAATGACAGGAATTTTGGCCGCGCGCAAAGTTTCCAACGCCTCAACAGCGCCCGCTAATGCGGTGTAGGTTCCTTTGGTTTTATCCATCATTGCTAATGTGCCGTCGATGTCAAAAATCGCGCCGCGAATAGGTTTATTATGTTGCATGTTGTCTTCTAGCCTTTTGTCATTTCTAGCTTAAAGCCTGGTTTTTCAATTTTCACTGTGTGTAAATCTTTACGTGCCGCGAGTTTGGCAATCAAGGATTTCACGGGCTTATAGCTGGGATCATATGTGCGTCGAGCAGGTCCTTTGGCGATCATTGCGTCGACTTGATAGGCGGGCATTACAGCGCGTAATAAAAACTCTTCGTCGGATAGGTTTTT